>NZ_PKGG01000539.1:0-520 GCF_046480465.1 Arthrospira sp. PCC 8006 | reverse complement strand
ATTGGACCTTACAGCTGAAGTCAAAGTTAAATACCAAGAAGTTTATCAGCACCTACGTGCAGCATTTCCAGAACTAAAAATCATTCTGGCCAATTATTTTGACTGCTATGGCGATAACCTTGACATTGCACTAAGCCTACCTGTAGAAGCACTTCATTTGGATCTTGGGAGGTGTCCCTCCCAATTGGATGATATATTGGCGCATCCTGCTTTGGCCCATCAGGCCCTTTCATTGGGCCTGGTAGATGGCAGAAATATCTGGAAAAACAACTATCAAAATTCACTGACATACATCAGAAAAGCTATGGAGAAGCTTGGCGAGGAAAAAGTCTGGCTGGCTCCCTCCTGTTCTCTTCTACATTCACCGTATGATCTTGATCTGGAAATTCAGCTTGATCCTGAGCTCAAGGACTGGCTTTCATTCGGAAAGCAAAAACTGAATGAACTGAAGGGTCTCAAAGAAATTGCCATGCTTCCGGATTCGGAGCATTCCTTGGAGTATCTGAAACAGAATAAGCAG
>NZ_PKGG01000683.1:0-214 GCF_046480465.1 Arthrospira sp. PCC 8006 | reverse complement strand
TCGAGCGTAACGGTCTGCCCCGGCTCCATGATCAGGGCAGGCCCGTCTACGCTCTGGCCGCTACCCAGCTCGCTCATCTGCCAGACCGGCGCGTCATGCCAGCGCCCGCCTGAATAAATCCGTGCCGAACCGGCGGGCTGGCCGCTTTGTGCGGGCGGCGTGCGGGCAGCGATAGCGGTTTGGCCCGGTGCTTCGGCCTCCAGCGTGACCGATT
>NZ_PKGG01000378.1:0-2874 GCF_046480465.1 Arthrospira sp. PCC 8006 | reverse complement strand
TGCGGGCTAAAGGCATCGAACCCGCCGGTAAAACTACCCTAGTCGTCAGTCAAGCCCTATTAATTACCGCTGCGATCGCCCCCAACCTAGTAGATGCTATCTTCGCCTTAGCCGGAACCCTCATCTGCTTCTATTTGCTATTTCAACCCAGAATCTCTAGCATTGCTGATATTGCCGCTTCCATTTTGGGTCTATTTTATGGTGGATACTTACCCAGTTATTGGATTAGGCTACGGGTGGGGCTAGATGGTTCCAGTCCCCTGTTAACCCATGTCACCACTAACCTACCTCAACTCAGATACTTTCCGCCATCGTGGGATTTATCCTATACCCTCACCGAAGGATTAACCGCCAGCCTACTGGCTTTTGGTTGCATTTGGGCCGCTGATATTGGCGCTTACATTTTTGGGAAATTTTTGGGGCGGACCCGACTTTCTGATATTAGCCCCAAAAAAACCGTAGAAGGTGCTATCTTCGGGATTTTAGGCAGCATTGGAGTGGCGATCGCTGGCGCTTGGTTTCTCCAATGGCCGCAGTTTCTCTGGACAGGTTTCGCCCTCGGTATTATAATTGGCATAGCTAGTCTTTTGGGAGACCTGACCGAATCAATGATGAAGCGCGATGCTGGAGTCAAAGATTCCGGTCAACTCATCCCCGGTCACGGCGGCATTCTCGATCGCGCTGATAGCTATGTTTTTACCGCCCCCCTAGTCTACTACTTTGTCACCCTAGTGCTACCTTTATTAAGAACCTAGGGATTGACCCAAATTTTTCCCCGCAGGGTAAGCTGTTCCTCACTGATGCTCAGATCCTCGATGTCTACATCAGTTCCCAACTCAATCGGAATTGACTCTAGCACAGTCCCACTAATCAGGGGATCGGCTTTGATATAGGGCTGGTGTAGTAATAGTTGGGTGGAACTCATCCGCTGTAATTGGCTATCTAAACTAAAGGCGATCGCCCCATGGGTATCAGTTATTAAATCCGCATTTAACGTCAGGCGATCGCTATTTAGCCTTAATTGCAGATTTTCTAGGGTTCCCTCAGTCAATGGTAAGCGAGACTCTAGCAGTTCGGTAATGGCATTGGCTAAAAGTGGCGAACTCACCGAAGCATTAAGATCCGAGGCGAGAATTTGCAAATCACAATCAACCTCGATCGCTTCGAGCAGTTGTAAAGGCTTACCCTGGAGAACCTGACCTAAATTAATACGGATACCGGAACTTCCCAAAACTACTTGGGAAAGATGCAAACCTTGGTAAATCACAGCCCTAGCTGAGACTGACACCGTGGGAATAGAACCCTTCAGTAGCGATCGGTTACCACCTCCCACATGGACCTTTAAAGATTCTACGCCCTCAACTTGCGATCGCAGCCAAAGCTGCAGCGCCGCCGATAGAACCGTTCCGATCAGTTTCTTTTGCTCAGTTTTCGTACCCGTCATAATCTCGCTGTTTATTTGTGATCAAAAAATCAAGAATTGCTGTAATATTGGTATATACAGCATAGATATATGCAAGAATCTAACTCGTCAGTCTCACCTACAGATTGAGCCACTACTACGGGAACTCCTATAACTCCCATAATTAAGGAAAATCAGTGCCTTCTACCCAGCAAATCACCCCGTTGTAATCCAACATCCACCCGGGCAAATCTGGGATCCCCTGTCCCGAAACTCTATGAATGAACGGCTACAGAAAATCATATCTCACTGGGGAGTCGCCTCTCGTCGCCATGCCGAGGAGATGATACTATCAGGAAGGGTCAAGGTAAATGGCGATCAGGCTTATTTAGGCCAGAAAGCAGACCCTAAATGCGATCGCATTGAAATTGACGGACGCGCACTGCACCCTTCCAGTCAACCCCAACCCCTATACCTACTGCTAAATAAACCCCTAGGCGTAGTTTCCACCTGTGCAGAACCCCAAGGCCGAAAAACCGTTTTAGACCTGCTCCCGCGTCAACTCCAAGTCGGACAGGGACTGCACCCCGTGGGTCGCTTAGATACCGACTCAACCGGAGCATTACTGATCACAAATGATGGTGAACTGACATTTCTTTTAACCCATCCCCGTTATCATGTAGCTAAAACCTATCAAGTTCTAGTCCAAGGCTGTCCTCCAGAATCTGTTTTAGAACAGTGGAGACAAGGTATCCTACTATCTGGTAAAAACACATTACCAGCTAAAGTTAGGCGCATCGGGAAACCTCACGGCTCTCAGACTTTGCTAGAAGTGGTTTTACGAGAAGGGAGAAACCGACAGATTCGGCGAGTAGCAGAGGCTCTCGGTTATCCTGTGGTTCAACTGCATCGGACAGCAATTGGGCCTATTTATCTCAACTCGACTGGGAAACCTGAATTAGCTTCAGGTGAATATAGATCCCTGAAAAACTCTGAAGTGCATTTGCTAAAGAATCGAGTCCGTGTCTGGAAATCTGGCAGTTGTTCTTGAGGATCATGGCTTATGAAATTAACTCTTACTCACCCAATTTTTAAAAATAGATCCGAAAATCACAAGCAACCACAAAATCGAGTTGATCATGACCAGGCACAACGCCTATCAGATATTGGTCAACAGTTGCGTGATGCCAGGATGAAAAATTCCTTCTCCTTGGGTATGGTGGCGGCTTATACCCGTATTCGCACCCATTTACTCCAAGCCATCGAAGAAGGTAAAATAGATAGCCTACCTGAACCTATTTATACTCAGGGTCTGATTCGCCAATATGCAGATGCTTTGGGGTTAAATGGAGAGGAGTTAGCCAATTTCTTTTTACCCGAACCTGGGGAAAATACTCTGGTGCGATCGCTTAAATTGCTGTCTATGCCACAATTACGGCCAACTCATCTGTATCTAACTTATACTCTAATGA
>NZ_PKGG01000015.1:0-49727 GCF_046480465.1 Arthrospira sp. PCC 8006 | reverse complement strand
AAATCTTAGGAGAAGCAAAGCTAGAGTTAAAAATTACTTTATCCTATTTTATTGAACCCAATCCAGGAGAGCGGGGATGGGCATATCGCCATCGTTATCCTTCTCACGGGTTGCGCTTCAAGGTCAAAGACTCTTTAGAAACTGATAATGATTTCAGACGGCGAATTAATGAAGCTGTTCGAGAAGAGGAAGAGGACAGAAGAAGTTCAAGTCATTCTGATGATAATAACTGGTTTCTTGGCCCAAATACCAGGGATGGCGGTTCTCTACATTCTGATATTTGGTATGGTACTGCTGCTGAATTAGCCCCAAAAGATGCGATCGCTGTATATCCAGTAGGGGGATGGTGGAAAGAAAAAAAATATTTAGATCGTTACGATCAAATGGCACCCTATTCAATGATTGTTTCCATTCGAGTCCCGGAAGTTGAAGTGGACATTTACACTCCCGTTTACAATTTAGTGAGTACATCTGTTGCGGTTGAAACTTAAACACTTAGCCAAATATTATAATGGTTTTTAATGGCGATAACTTCATCGGTAGGGTGTTTGAGGATCGGCGATAATTTAATTAACTAATAATTATCCTACAAATCCGCCTCGTAACGCACCATAACACCCCGTAACCAACTGATGGTTAACCAACAGAAAAAGAAACCGGGTTTCCACAATAATGAGCGCATTTTAGCCAATACTTATTAAATAAACCCGGTTTCTCAGATTGATTGATTAGAATATAATCATCATAAATACAGACTTAGGCTAACGAAATTTATACCCGAAATCGTCTAAATTCCCTTTGAAATTACTCGTTTTCAACTGCCCCCAGCCATTCAAAATCGGTGGGAATTTCTCTGAAAACGTCAGGATGAGGTTTATCCTTTGTCTCAAGCCGAACAACTCCTTGATTTTGTACAGATTGAAGATCTATCCAAAGTGTAGATCGCACTGCTGTAATCACAGTTTCCCCAGCCCTGGAATCCCATAATTCCTCATGCACCGCACCGGGAATTAAAATGCTCCAACAAAGCTGCGATATTAGGCTGTTTCAAACCTGGATTCCGTATAATAACTCATTGGCTTTCCCTAAGCTAATTTTATCTTGCTGAAATAACATCAGCACAATTTCCAACAATAGCTCATTTTCATAAAAAGCCACTCGCCTTTACTAGGTCATCGGAAATTACTAAACTCATGGGTAACTCTCCTAGGCTGAAATCTCCTGCTTAAATCTTAGCAGCCGGGGGAGCGATCGCCCACCATTGCGGATAACCTATCGCCGGAGACTCAGAAACCGGGCTTCTACCGGAGTTTTGCCTTCTCACAGGGATTTTGCCATCAACCCGGTTTCTATTGTGGTGATTGATTTAGAAACTGGAGATTTTGAAGTCGATGTGAGTGAAATTGCCGCCGGCGATCGCCTTGAAGCTACTCACCCTGATGCTCAAATCTGGATTGTTCGAATCGGTTCGGGCTATGTCCGTCGCTTCGGTGGACGAACCAAGAGAATTGGATGATTACTGGAATCGTTAATAGAGATTTTGAACCGATTATTCCCCTGTCAGTGTCTTTCGACTACGACTTGAATCCTATCTTTGAAGACTTACGTCAAAAGGAAGCAGAAAGCGGTCGAGAGGTTGTCAATTTATCCCGCCAACCGGGTCTAAAAAACCGTTGGAGTCAGCCATCCCTTGAGGGTGAACGAGAGGAAACCTACCCACCCCGATAATTGGGGGTGAGGTGTATTCGGGTCCTGGGATTAGTTTGAGTCCCCGCATTCAGCTAAGTTTCGGATGTATTGTCGGATGACGGGCTGTAGGGTTAAATGGGATGAGGAGTCTAATAAGCTACGTCGTTTGAGAGATTGGACGGCTTTTAAGAACTCTCGGTTCGATAAAAGATTGGGGGGTTTCTGGTTGATGGTGACGGGCGGGTTTTGCTGGGCTAACCAATGCAGCAGGGTTTTTTCCGAGTCGCTGAGGCGTTGATAATGTCGGTTGAGGATGGGTTCTAAGTCTCCTAAAAAGAGGCTGGGGTAGGAGAGAAATTGTTGGACGCTACCGTTGAATAATTCATGGATGGTTGAGGCGGTGATATTTAGCCATAAGGGGTTATGGTTGAAGAGTTGGCTGAGTTCTGGCCATTGTTTGGGGTCTTGGAGTTGGCGATCGCGGAGGATTTGGCTGGCCAGTTGAGGAACGCCTTGAACCGCGAGGGTTTTACAGTGGTGGGTTTCTGTTTCTAAGGCGGCGATGTCTGGGGGGTGTTCCCAAGTCAGCAGCAAAACACAACTTTGATGAGAGAAAGTCCCGAGTTCACGGATGAGTTGACTATAGCCTTGATAGTCTCGACGGTAGCTTTCGACGAAGTGACCGGAGGTTAGGCTGTGTTGGAAGTCGTCGAGGATGATGAAGCAACGGTGAGTTCTCAGAGACTCTAGGAGGGATGGCTGGGGGGTGGCGGTTGTGGCGACAAACTGGCTGATGTGGTTTTGTAGGGTTTCTAGGTTGGGGAATTTTCGCTGGCTACACCAGAGGAGGCGATCGAAGTGGTCTTTTATTTGTTCGACGAGTTGTCTGGCGAGGGCGGTTTTACCGATTCCCGATAATCCAGTTAGGGTGATGATGCGGCTATGTTCGCTGACTATCCACTGTTTGAGGGTGGTGAGTTCGTCGTGACGGGGGTGGAGGCGATCGTATTCGGGGGCTTGGCTAAGATCCTGGCGGGGTATGGTATCGGATTCGCTACTGCTGGATGATGGGTTGGTTGAGATTTTTGGCTCGTTGTATAAGTCGTTACAGACATTATTTATGTGATTACTAATATGTACGCCATCGTTGTGATAAGAGAATATTCCGTTTTCGATGAGCGATCGTACATTCTTTTTTTTACATCCTCTCCCAGTAGTTCCGAGAGGAGTTTCCATAAGTCGGATGCTGATTTCCTGACGTGATCGCTCGTACAGTGGTATTCGTCTGCTATGTCTTTATATCCTTTACCTTGCCATGCACCTTCTAAGATGGCGCGTTGCAGGCTATCTAGGTATTTTCCCGTAGTCTTTAGAAGCAGGCGATCGGTCCACTGCAACGCTTCCTGAATCTCCATAGCTGCTCACCCAGGTTGTAGTTTTGTTGTTTATGCACCCCCCATTTTCCCACATTTTCACCTTTTTAGGTACGTTATATTATTTTTTCTCACAATCCTGTTTTTGGGGCGTGATTTTAAAGTCCCCCTAAGTCTCACTTTTTTGGGGTTGGCAAATGGAAAATAAGTTGAGATACTAGGCATTGATTAATCTAAGTCGGCCTGATTGACTGGCAAAAATTTAAGCGTGAGCCGTAGGAGGGTAAGAGAGAACCGGGAACTCAAGGCGAGAGGAGCGAGCCTGATGCTTTCGTCGATAAGCCATAGCCGGGTCACGGTCGTGATAAACGGATTCAGTGCATTTTAGAGCGGGGGGTTATATTTCACAGACTCTCAAGGGTTTGAGTGTTATCTACCATTGAGAGTTCTGGCTCTCCTCCCTTTTTGTCAGACTCCTTAAAGCCCTGTCTCTACACTTAACCTCTTTCTATCTTCTTTTTTGCCAGTTAATGATCCATAGCCCCCCATTATCCCACATTTTTAACGATTTGAAAACAAAATACTATTTTATAAATACATCAGGAATACCCCCTAAATCCCACTTTTTTACTGTTGAAGGATAATTGAGTATGATAAAATACAAGGTGAATCCACTCTGAAGTATTGTTTTCATCAATCATATCATTTTAAAATCTTTATAGACGAGCGAATCAGGGTCGGTATTTAGTCTAGCTTCAAGATTCTATTGTACTGTATACAGGGTTGTTTATGGAATCATCTCAAAAAGATCTAAATCTTTCTAATAACTCCGGTCAAATTTTGACTGTTTTTCAGCGTAAATACTTGGAAAAAAGCCTTAAACAAAGCTTGTCCAAGCAGTATTTCAAGCGGATTAAAATTATGTTACTGGCAGATGAGGGTAAAACCCAAACCCAAATTTGCCAAGAGTTGGGCTGTTCCCATAGTACAGCACGCCATTGGATAACCCTCGCCAAGTCTGGTCAGGCTCACCAGTGGAATAGTAACGCAATTGGCAGACCTCAAACTGTAAATGATCGATGCTTGCAGCGGTTGAGGGAGTTGGTCACTCAAAGCCCTAGAGAAGTTAAAGTGCCTAACCGTGATTTTACTTATCATACTCGACAGTGGACAGCAAAGAAACTCAGTGAACACTTATGGGCGGAATTAGGGATTAAAATCAGCGATCGCCATATTAACAGACTGCTCAAACAAATTGGTTTATCTACTAGACCTAAATCGAATAACCTTGAGAAAAACGATCCAAAAAAATCAGAAACTAACCAGTCCAGTAAAAGCGGCATTGTGATTAGGGACATTCCAGAAGATGTTGCGTTTTCTTAAACTATAACCCAAAATTTATTAACTGCTATTAAGCGTTGGAACCACTCTCGTTTAAGAAATGACTACCAAAGAATATCTATCTGGTCTAATCGGTGAATTTTTATCAGAAAAGGAGTTAGCGATTTTAGTTAAGTCGGCTGAATTCAAAAAACCTGAACCCGGTTTGTTTTTGCAACATATCTCAGAATCCGATGGCTTATATATTGTCATAGCGGGTAAAGTAAGACTGGTTAACAGTAGCAAGGACTTAATTACCACCCTGCATCCCGATCAACTATTTGGGGAATGTACTTTGTTTCCTGAAGCCGGTTTTTTAGATTATGCTGTCAGGGTTTCGCCTCAAGCAGAGATTTGCTATATTTCCGGTCAACTTTTGCACTCTATAATTCAGAAAAATTCCAAATTTAAGGAGTATTTGTACAATTTAGCCACAACTAAAGATAATGAACAAAAAGCCAAGTTTAATATCAATAATCAACCGGATTTATCAGTAAACGCCGACCAGGAACTAATCGCAGAAATTAGCACAATCAAAGATGAAATATATCTAAAAACCCACCAGCAAAAAGTTAACAAAGCCTACTTTCCCAGTCCCACTCAGCGAGTTACTCATCTTTGGCAGCATATTACTAGACGCTATCCTTTTTTTGAGCAACAAAGCGGTTCGGACTGCGGTGCAGCTTGTTTGGTGATGGTTGCTCGTTACTGGGGCAAAAATTTTAGTGTCAACCGCATTCGAGATATTGCTAATGTAGATGCAAATGGGGCTTCCTTGCGAGGATTATCCGCTGCGGCGGAAAGTATCGGATTTTCCACTAGACCTGTGAAAGCAAGTATTGACCAACTGGCTAAACAAAAATTGCCCGCGATCGCTCACTGGGAAGGCAAACATTATATAGTGGTTTATGAAATCACTCCCAATACAGTAATTGTTGCTGACCCTGCTATTGGTCAACGTAGTTTAACATACCGAGAATTTAAAACAGGTTGGCAGGGTTATACATTACTCCTACAACCAACAGCTTTAATCAAAGAACTCAAAAATCACACTACCCCCTTCTGGCAGTTTTTTAATTTAGCCAGTCCTCACGGTCAAGTATTGCTAGAAGTATTTATTGCCTCCGTAGCCATTCAAATTTTTGGATTAGTTACCCCCCTATTTACTCAGCTACTCCTCGACCGGGTAGTTGTTCAAGGCAGTACATTAACCTTAACGGCTGTGGGATTAGGGTTAGTCATTTTTGGTTTATTTAGGGTTGCTCTGACCGGGTTACGACAATATCTCCTCGACCACACTGCCAACAAAGTACATTTAGCCATGATTGTGGGATTTATTACCCACACTTTCCGATTACCCCTGCGGTTTTTTGAGTTTCGCTATGTGGGGGATATCATGGCTAGGGTGCAGGAAAACCGCAAAATTGAGCGTTTTTTAACGGGTGAAGCCCTATCTATTTTATTAGATTTGCTCACAATCTTTATTTATGTGGGACTTATGTTCTGGTATAGCTGGAAAATGGCTTTACTGGCATTAGTAATTGTGCCACCATTTTTCTTGCTCGCTATCATTGCTACTCCTTTCCTACAAAAGATATCCCGAGAAATATTTGCCGCATTAGCGGAAGAAAGTGGTTATTTAATCCAATCTCTGACTGGTGTACGCACGGTCAAATCTCTGGCAATTGAGCAAGTGGTGCGCTGGCGTTGGGAGGAGTTTCTCAACAAGTCAATCCGCAAGACTTTTTCTGGGCAGATTATTAGCAACCGACTCCAAGTATTTAGCTTAACCATTGAATCTATAGTTACGACTGGGTTACTTTGGTTTGGGGCTTGGTTAGTGATTCAAGGAGAATTAACCATTGGGCAGTTGGTGGCTTTTAATATGTTAATTGGCAATGTAATTAACCCTTTTCAGCGGTTAACGGTTCTGTGGAATGAGTTCCAGGAGGTAATTATTGCAGTAGAGCGAATTAATGATGTAATCGATACAGAACCAGAGGAAGATTTGCAATCGCAGGCTCGTTATTATTTAACAAACTTACGAGGAGATATTATTTTTGACAAGGTGACATTTCGTTACCACCCAGAGAGCGAAACTAATGTTTTAGAGAATCTCAGTTTTGAAATCAGAGCCGGACAGACTATAGCTTTAGTGGGGCGTTCTGGTTCAGGAAAAACCACGATTTCTAAGCTGGTTTTGGGGCTGTATCCCCCTACAGACGGCAAGATTTTAATTGATGGTTATGACATAACTAGCATTTCTTTACCTTCTTTGCGTCAAAGGGTTGGTGTTGTTGACCAGGATACTTTTTTATTTGGTGGCACAATTCGGGACAACCTGACTCTAGCGCGACCTTCTGCAACTCAGGCGGAAATTATCGAAGCGGCTCAATTAGCGGGTGCTGACGAGTTTATTCAAAAGTTACCGATGGGTTATGAAACCCAGATTGGTGAAGGTGGGGGGTTATTGTCTGGTGGTCAACGGCAAAGATTAGCGATCGCTAGGGCTTTATTGGGCAATCCTCGTTTATTGGTTTTTGATGAGGCGACTTCCCACTTAGATGTGGAGTCGGAGCGAATTATTCAAACTAATTTGAATAGAATTCTGAAAGACCGCACAACATTAATTATTGCCCATCGCTTATCTACCGTTAGAAATGCTGATGTAATTTTAGTTTTAGATAGAGGAGTATTAATCGAGCAAGGAAATCACGAGCAGTTAATGGCCAAAAAAGGGCATTACTACTATTTAAATCACCAGCAACTTAGCTAATGTTCTTAAATCTGAGCAAGATTTTCATAAATTATGCCACAGTTTAATGAGATTTATCAAGCAGACTTAAATGGTCATAAAAGTTTAGACACAGACAACACACAAGCTGGGTCTAATCCTTTGACCTCCCCAAATCTACCGGCAAGCGACCTAAATCCTTCGGCGGATTGGTCTTTTGCCACAAAGGAACTATTAGATGCGTTACCTCAGCGGTGGACGCGAGGACTTCTCTATTTTTTAATCGTTTTTGTGGCGATCGCTCTGCCTTGGGGGATGTTGTCTCAGGTAGATGAAACCGGCAGTGCTAGGGGACGGTTAGAACCGCAAGGAGGTACGATTAAGCAGAAGCTAAATTTAGCCTATACATCTGCTGTTCTTAATTCCCAAACTGCTAAAGTGGAAATGCTAAATATTGAAGAAGGAGACATAGTAAAAGCCGGGGATATTTTAATGGAACTGGACAGTCTCCCTATTCGTGAACGAATTATTCAACTACAACTTCAGCAGCAAAGTAAAGAAAATCGACTGAATACACTAGAGCAACAAAAAAATCGGCTAGAAACCGAACTGCTTACCCAAGAACGGCAAAATCAGTCTCAACAATTAGAGAAACTATCCCAGGTGGAGCAAGCAAGGAGGAACCTTCAATCGCTGAAAACTACATACAATTTACAGGAGCAGGAAAAACTGACCCAGGTTCATCAAGCAGAACAAAATTTAGCTGCTCTCAGGAGAATATTAAATTTACAGAGAGAAGAAAATCTGGCTCAAATTCGGCAAGCAAAACGACAGCTACAGGATAGCAAAACTGCATATACCTTGGCAGAAATGCGATGGCAAAAAGCAATCCGAGAAGTTGAACGATATCAAAATCTTTCAGACGATGGTGTAGTCACAGAAGTTCGGGTAATTGAACAGGAAGATATCAAAGAGGAAAGACAAAGAATTTGGGAGCAAAGTCAAGCAGATATTGAACAAGCCAGACTGCGACTAGAAGAGCAGGAAAGCAGCTATGAGCGAATTATTCATCAAGCTGATGCAGATATTGAACAAGCTGAGTTGCGGTTGGCGGAACAGAGACGCAGTTATGAGCGGGTTATTCATCAAGCTCAGGCGGATATTCAGCAGGCTGAGTTACGTTTAGCCGAGCAAGAGAGTAGTTCTCAAACCATTCTTCATTCCGGTGAACTTGCTGTTTCTAAAATAAAAGAACAACTCAAAACTTTAGATGGTCAGATAATTAACCTTCAATCCGAAATCGCTCAAGGGGATAAAGATATTGAATCTTTAAACTTTGAATTAGAAAAACGTGTTGTTCGAGCCCAAGAAGGAGGAACCATTTTTAGTTTGCCGATTTCTGGGGTGGGAGATGTGGTACAACAAGGAGGAATGATTGTAGAAATAGCGCCCCAAGACGCGAATATTTTATTGAAAGCAGAAATGGCGACTACACAAAGTGGTTCATTACAGAAAGGAATGGCGGTTAAGATGAAGTTTGATGCTTATCCTTTTCAGGACTATGGGGTAGTTGATGGAAGTTTAATCAAAATTTCTCCAACTACGAAAATGCAAGAAACATCTCAGGGAAGAGTAGCAATTTATGAGCTAGAAATTGAGTTAAATAAAACTTGTATTCCTAGTGGAAAGGACTGTATTCAATTACGTCCGGGAGATACGGCTACGGCGGAGGTGGTGGTGCGCCAGCGTCGCGTTATTGATTTTATTCTTGACCCATTCAAAAAGTTACAAAAAGGAGGGTTAGAATTTTAGAAAGCTTTTGGCAATCTTTCGATGTTGTAGTTTTTTAAGGAAAAAATAAATCATGTCACAATCAATTACGATTACTGCTGAAGATATTCTGAAACAAGTTAAGCTATCTCTAACAACTGCTGAACTCATAGAAGCAATTATTACCCATAAAATGATCGCAAATACCGCAGAAGAACTAGGAATAAAACTAGAAGTTGAGGAGCTTCAAGAAATGGCAGACAAATACCGAAAAATGTATAAACTTTTTAGTCAAGAGGATACCTGGGCTTGGATGAAGAAAAATCATCTTTCTTTAGATGATTTTGAAGAGTTTGTGTACTATAAAGGTCTGTCCACAAAACTAGCTATTCATCTTTTTGCGGATAAAATTGAGCCTTACTTTTATGAGCATAAATTAGATTATACTGGGGTAGTGATGTATGAAGTGGTGTTAGACGATGAAGATTTAGCGATGGAATTATTTTATTCTATTCAGGAAGGGGAAATGAGTTTCTATGATGTAGCTCACAAGTATATTGAGGATAAAGAGTTACGCCGAAAAGGGGGATATCGAGGGGTATTGTCTCGTAAGGATTTGAAGCCAGAAATTTCAGCGGCTGTTTTTGCAGTGACACCACCAGAGATCCTTAAACCGATTGTGACTTCTAAGGGGGTGCATTTGATTTTAGTCGAGGATATTATTGAAAGGAAGCTAGACAACTGGCTACGAAATAAACTTGCGGCTGATTTATTTGACGATTGGCTTAGTAAATCCCTGATTGCTTTCAAAGCTAATACAAACATTGATATTTGCAATTAAATCTTAAAGAATTATATGCAATAAACCGAGATAGTTTTGAAATTATCTCGGTTTATTTCTTTAGCTATTTACCATACGCACACAGCCGTCCAAAGGATGATGAACCCCCCCCGCCGCCGTCCACCTAATGCATCGGTCATTTCCTGATCGGTCAAATCCTGAAGATAGCTTTCAGAATCAGAGAACAGGTCTGCACCAGCAGGACGTAAGTCAGAGATAGTAATGTTAGCCATTTTTGTTTCCTCTTTGAATAAGTTTGACTTTGAGGTAATCAGATTTATGATCTGCCTTTCCCTATGACTCTTATTATTGCCTAACTCTCGAACAATGACAATAGTTTTAGCAACTTTAAAGTTCATCTAACTAGCATAATTATGTCTCAAATTTACCAACTAAAACACCGTAATTTTACGCAGATTCTAACCGCAAATTCCCATAATCTCGTATCACCGAGCTTTGTTTTCGAGACATAACTAACACAATTATGTCTTTTTTAATATTTCCCTCCCCTGGGTTCARGTGGTGGCGGGTCAAAAAAATAGCTCCCAAAGAAACCGGGTTTCTATGACAAGAATGGTGGGATGACAGAGATTTACTCAAGAAACCCGGTTTCTGGCTGTTCTTTGGTGAGATGGGCGATCGCGCTAAAATTTCCTGTCCCCCACGGTGTACCTCATGCTACAACTGATATTGTAGCGATCCCTCAAAGACAATCAATGGACAGCAAGAAATTAAACGAGGTTTGGCGATGAGCGTAAATTACATTTTAAGCCAATACATTGAGTCAGCAATGTCTATGGCCACTTACGATAAACTCGAAGACGGCACCTTCGTTGCTCGAATTCCATCTTGCAAAGGAGTTATCGCATTTGCATCAACATTACGCGAGTGCGATCGCCAATTACGCGAAATCCTAGAAGAGTGGATTTTAGTAGGGTTAAAACTCGGTCATACTCTGCCAATCATCAACAACATCGATCTGAACAAGGAGCCAATTCGTGAGCCGGTCGATACCCTGTAAGCGTAGAGATTTTATCAAAAAGTTGCGGCAACTAGGATTTGATGGACCTTTTTCTGGAACTCGACATCAGTTTATGGTCTTCGGTGAAAATCGCTTAACGATTCCTTCCAACGATGAGTATTCTGTCGCACAACTGCGAATGATGATTCGAGAAGTTGAGGAAATTATCGATCGCGCCATCTCTCTTGATGAGTGGATCGCTTTATAGTTGTCGTTGGCGGCCAGCGGAACTCTGCCCAAAATACCGATCGCTCTCTGATTTCACCAAACATGAGAAACCGGGTTTTTTTCTGTGCTTAACCCACAATTGCCGGAAAAAATAGTAAAAACCCGGTTTCTGGTGGCGCTTTGAGGTAAAAGAAACCGGGTTTATATGACAAGAATGGTGGGATTACAGAGATTTTCCATAGAAATCCGGTTTTCCCGGTTTCTGGTCATCGCTGATACCTAGCATCAACCGGGCAAAATCCCCGATAAACATCCTGAGAATCAGCATTCAAATAAGGACGCTGCCAATCAATCCCCAACCCAGAAAACTGCTCAGAAATAGCAGCCATTCTACCCGTTGCAGAATTATCCCCCTGTTGCCAAGCCATCAACAACCCATTAGCTATAATCTGACAGCGATTCATCCCAAAACTTTCCTCACTACCAAACTTTTTGTCCGGTTCTTCCGCCAACCCCAAACCCGGTGCTAACTCCAGAGTAAACAAAGGTATTTCTGGCTTAAAAACAGACTGATTCTGATGATAAACATTAGCTACAACCTGTCTCACCAACTCATAATCGGTTTTCCCAAAATAAAGCACCCCAGCATCATATCGTTGATAATCAACCGGATTATACAAAGCCTTAAAACTAAAAGGAATCCCCGTCTGATTCAACTTTTCAGTCAACCCAGCCATCACAGCCACCGCACCTTCAGGAGTAACATTAAAATAGACTCGCACCATAGATTCCTCTCTCTGTAAACCAGCATTACCCACCGCCATATAAAAGCCATTTTGCACCAAATTTTTCGGCATCATAATTGACACAAAATCACCCACTGCCGCAGCTTGTTCAGACTCTTGAAGATGCTTTTCCCGTTGAATATGCAGCCGCAAATCCCCCTTAGTTACAGCCAAACTGCCATCGGTTTCCTCTCTCAAAACCGACCAACCCGAATCAAAATAACCCTCACCCTTATTCGCTTCCTCTAACTGCACATAAAAATCCATAGCTACGCCAGCAAAACTATTATTCTCCAAATCTAATTGCTGACCCTTATTTTCAGAACCCAATGCTTGCGATGCTTGCATGGAACCATTATAATAAATGCCATAGAGAAAACTCCGCAACTGTAAACTCATATACTTATTCTGCATTTCCTTGGGTAAAGCCTGAATGCGAGATAACATCTCAGCAGGCATTTCCCAGGGTTGATAGTTCGGATGACGAATTGAAAAATCAGAGGAAATTTCGACATTTTCAACAATGTCTGACAAAACTTCCTTTAAGCGACCTTTGACCTCAGAAGCTAATTGATGGGATTGAGAATTAAGTAATGACATAATCTTTCAAGATATTAAACGATATTAAACTTTTTCAACAACAGAAGAACCGATCTGATTTAACTGAGTAGCAGTAGCCCCAAAAATAGTGGGCATTGATGATTCAGGACGACATAACAAAGCCTTGGCTACCTGAAGCATAGCAATTCCGGTATTATTAAAGGTTTTTTGATACTGAACCATCGCCAAAATTCCGATAATTAAAGAAAAACCTGCCAACTGTACGACTTGCTTTAAGAAATCAGGCCGATATTCTAAGATTTCTGGGAAGGTTTCTAAATAGGCTAAAGTTAACCCCCCGATAGATGGCTGAACTAATTCTAGAGGAGTAGTGGCTAGTCGCAAAGATTCTTCAATACTAAGAGAATTACTAATCACTAAGCTACCCAACCAAGTTTGTAGATAACTGGCGATCGCCATTCCCAAATCAAACGCTGGATCTCCCCAATCAGACCTTTCCCAGTCAATCAACCGGATCGCATTTCCATTAATATCTTCCCAGTTTCGATTCAGAAGAATATTATTCAGCTTAATGTCATTGTGAGTCAGACAAACAGGAGAGATAGTCTCACTGGCTTGATGAACTGCTTCCCCTAAGCTATCATATCGTTGATAGAGCGCAAAAAACTTTAATCCACCCATCGGAGCCATGCCAAAAATTTCTGGTCCGATTCGTTCTAAACTCTCTAATAATAGCGGAGATACTTTAGGTTTTCCAGCAACCTCTTCTTGAGCAAAAAACTCCCTATAAATACTCTGATTCCAGGTATCACGGTGAATTGTCGCCAAACAACTGCCAATTTGAGCAGCAAACTGAGTAGGAAAGAGATTGTTTTTAGAATAGAACTCTGCTAAATCCTGATAATTATCCAGATAAGTAGAAACTAAAATCGAGTTCTCAGCATCGTGCAGCAGTAATTCTGGTAGAAAAGCACGCCAATGGTCAAGTTCAGGAAAGTTCTGTAGAAATTTGGGGATTCGCCATTCCCCAAAAAACTCCCCCACAGTTTCTTTTTCTGAATTGATAAATTGTTCCTGCTTAACCAGTAGCTTTCGACCTTCTGGTAAAGTCACCAATAAGTTAAAATTTTTAGCCTGAATCTGCTCTACTCCCGGATTTTCTAGGGAGCGATCGCATAACCCATTCTCTATCAGATACTCATTGACATTTTGAGAACTTAAGACCAACTTCATCTAAACCCACCTCTAGTATATCCATGACATAGAAACCACCAGTCGGTGTCTATCTATTCAGGTTATCTAATTTTTTCTAAAAAACCAATACTTTATTCAAAAAAAAACGGACATAAATATTACAATTATGTCTTTTACTTTATCTATTTACATGAATTATCTTGCTTTAAGCAGCTTTAATTAATTATTAAAATTGTCATATACTATTGACGATAAATATATTCTATAATTATTGGTAATTACATATTTTATTTTAATTATAAGCATTTTATTTGATATTTTTTGATATTTGGTAACGGAGTAAAAAGCGATCGCTCTTTTATTTTCCAAGAGGCGATCGCTCTTTTATTGGCAAGAAAGGCGATTCCCTCCGGGACGCTGCGCGATCGCTCTTTTGCTGCGAAAAAGAAACCGGGTTTCTGTTGTGGAAATGTAGGGGCGGGTTTTAAACCCGCCATCTCCGATTAACTTAAACCCTTATCCTGACTACTATCGCGGGAATTGCTTTAACCCGATAGTCGTACCGTTACACTTAATATGCACTCCATTCAGTCTTAGCACACGGGACGATTAGTGTATATCCCTTAGCAACAAATCTTAATTATTGACGGGTTAATCAATAAGCACAACTCAATCAATCTGTCAAATGCCTACTATCTCCCCCTAACCAAACACCGATAGGGTAACTCCCTTGTGATACCCGTCAATGGCAAGCCTATCGGTTCGTTCCTCACCATTGACTGCTATCACATCGGTCGTTTCCCCAATAGTGCTTGTTTCGGTTAGGGGGAGGGTATGGGTTCAATTTTGCAGGGTATTACCTAAAGCTACCAGTGCTAACCATAGAAATGTATGAGTGCGATCGCAGTGGGATTTATCTATGGCTCAAAGTCAACATGATAGCCGTAGGTAGCCGTAGGGGGAACCCACTAGGTTATCAATGTACAACGATACCCCTATCAATGTACAAAGATATTAGGCTGCCTATCCGGTTATCTATGGTAGTCAGATTATTGGGGAAATATTGGGGAGCCTACTCACTACCAACAAAATGCGATCGCAAAACCTAAACTATCTCCTACCGGAATCAACCCGATACCCCTAAACAACTTTTCAACTGGTGACTTGTTTCGTCATCTCTCGCTGATACCTACATAATCCTAGACAATTGCTTTACCAGCGACATCGGTTATTCACATAATCCTAGGGAATTGCCTTACCATCGAAACCGATACCTACATACCGCTAGACAAGTCTCCAATTTATAGGGGTACTGAGTTCCGCACGGGATGATTACCCCTAATAGACGGGTTAAGGTTTTGGCTTAGGGTGTTTATTGTAGGTAAATTAGGGGCGAGCATTCATATTATCTGTTTACTGTCTAGTATTTACTGTCTAGTAAATGGTTTATATGAATGAACCCCTACAGTCAGAAACCATAGGGGCCATTTAAGTTATTGGGGTAGCTGTTAGGTGTTAGGGTTTAGCTGTTACTCATTCTGCACTTAGTAATCATAGCTAACGCTACGTCTGTTAGCTTATCTACAGTGACTTGGTCAGCTTTCCCTATGTAAATGTGATGATTGACGCTACCATCCCACCCTTTGAGGTTCCAGTAGGTAAAACCATTGATTGAGAGTTTTTTGCACGCTGTAAATCGTTTACCATTAACCTGAACAGTAAATATTACTACTGTAAACTGGGGAACTGCTCGGACTTTAACAATTGGTTCTACAGGCAAATCAGTAAACGGCTCTGGAAATGTAAGTTGGAGTTTAGCAGGAATTGGTGCTTTACCAAATCTTTCAATAACTGTAACAGGAGATTGGAATGATGTGTTAACAACAGGTTTTTATCAAGGGAGTTCTCTTTTAAATCAAAGTCCGGGAGGTTCATGGCGTTTTTGTACTGTACAAAGACATAATGATTCTTGGATTTCTCAAACAATGATACCTTTTGGAGGAGAAGGTATTTATCAAAGAAATCGTGTAAATGGAGTCTGGAGTAGCTGGCAATAATTAGCTTTTACAAGCTCTAATATTACAGGTAATGCAGCAACTGCAACCACGCTTCAAACTGCTAGAACAATTAATGGGACTTCGTTTAATGGTAGTGCCAATATAACAATAACTGCCAATACTCCTAATACATTAACAAATGGTACGGGATTAACTGGAAATAATTTTAATGGGAGTGCTGCAACAACATGGGCAGTTGCTTATGGCACTACAGCAGGCACAGCCTGTCAAGGTAATGATAGTAGATTATCTAACGCTAGGACTCCCACAACGCACACACATTCAAATATTACATTAACAGCAGGAGATGGTTTATCAGGAGGAGGAACTTTAGCAGCTAATAGAACAATTAATGTAGATTCAACTGTTGTTAGAACTACAGGTAATCAGGTTATTGACGACATAAAAACAATAAATAAATTAAGATTTAATAACCCCAATTCAGGGCTTATAGATACAAATTGGATAAATAACAATTTTAACTTTAGATTTAGTGAAAATCATGTACCGGAAGCAATAACTGTTAGTAATTATGATAATACAACAATTACTTTAAATCGATACGGCAATATCAATATTGCCGGTAGATTTACACTAAATGGAGCGCAAAATTCATTTTTTGAGCAAAAAAGCACAACAACTTGGGGAGGTACTCCTGTTAATGCAACAGGCAAAATAGAATATTTTAACAATACATGGCAATTTAGCGCGTCTATCGAAAGTCAAGCGTTAGCTAGGTTTAGATATGGACCAACTAGCATAGCATATATTGCCACTAATGGAAATTATGTTAGCGGTAGCTCTGATATTAGATTCAAAACACTTTTATCAAAACCAACTATAGGGTTAAGCGAAATTAACGCATTGACAGTCACGTGGTTTAAGTATAAAGAACTTGCAGCATTTCATGGCTTTAATCCAAGTACAGAACAATTTGGTTTAATTGCTCAAGAAGTACAAAATATATACCATAACGCAGTTGAAGTGGTTGAAAATAACCATACAGATAGATCTGAAGTTGACGACAAAAAAATAGATTACTTAACAATCATGTATGATAAACTGATACCATTAGTGATTGCGGCAATTCAGGAATTATCAGAAAAAATCGACAAATTGGAAAATATGCTAAACACTCAACAATAAATTAACAGATAATGCCTAATGCACTTGATATATCTGAAAGTAATTGGTTTAAAGTTTATGAACTTAATTTCAGGATAGAAGATGATAGCTACACGGTACTAAAAAATTACCTGACATTTCTGGCAGTAAATTTATCAGGATATTATTTGACGCTGACAGTGTACCCGTGTACTGGAAAATGGCAGGATGGCTTAAATTCTATGCCTACAATGATGTTAACCAAGCTATGMTRGTTAAAAAAGAGACTATATGGCTTAATGAATATCAAATAATTGAATCACCGCCGTACAGCAATTTTTACGCTTCATTTTCTCCACTAGAAAGGATTAAATGGTTTACACTTCATTTGTGGAAATTAATATAAATGAACTTGGTAATAGTTGAATTAGGATTAATTATTGTCGCAATTATTATCAGTATGTTCATTACGCATACAGGAAACCTAATGATTGAGAGTAGGTTAGACGGTCTCCAAAATAGCCTAAATTATTTGATTAGATATGTTAGTGATTCTATGAGATCAATAGTTGGTAAAAAACAGTCAGAAGACAAAAAGCAATCACCCCATATTCCAATTAACAGAGATGATGTTGATGGTTGGCGTAAACCCTAACATCAACTATTAATTAATGAAAGAAACAACAATGAAACCTTTACTAAGTTATTACGGGAGAAAGAAACGAATAGGTTCTAAAATATTGCAATATTTCCCACCACACAAAATATATGTAGAACCTTTTGCCGGTGGAGCTACTTTGTTATTTTTAAAACCATTACCTACCGTAACAAATCAATGCGATTATAGAGAGTGCATTAACGATACAAGCAACCTTTTAATCAACTTGTATAGAGTAGCCAAAAAATACCCTATTGAACTTAATAATGAAATTCAAGCTACATTATATAGTCAATCAGAGCATAATAAGGCAAAAATAATTTGTAAGAATCCAACTAAGTATAGCGATATTGAAATAGCATGGGCTTATTATATTAATATTACTCAAGGATTTAGTCATAGATTAAATACAGGATGGAGTGCGTCAAAGACAGCTCAGAGTCAGGCGGCTACGTTTATAGCTAAAAAAGCTAGGCTATCTGAAGCGTTGGAAAGATTGGAAAAGGTTCACATTTCCTGCGAGGATGCTATTAAGTGTATTGAAAGGTGGGATTCACCTGATACACTATTCTATTGTGACCCGCCTTAYCCCGGTAGTACACAAGGTCACTATAGCGGCTACACGATTAAAGATTGGACAAAACTATGTCATACATTAGATTGCATAACAGGCAATTACATTGTATCGAATTATCATCAGATGATTGAACCTCAATCATTTACACAAAAAATAGAAATAAATACAGTCATGTCAGCTAGTCACAAGAAAGATGTAAAAAAGAAACGAACTGAAGTGTTATGGGTTAAAAGTAACTTAGACGGTTTTAATCAACTTCCTGAGTTAATTAACTCAGAGGTCTATAATTGCCTACTTAACACATGGGGTCAGCCTAAACCCTAACAGATAACAGCTACCCCAATAACTTAAATGACCCCCTATGGTTTCTGACTGTAGGGGTTCATTCATATTTTTCGTTTCCTTTAAAGGATTTCCTTTAAAGGAAATCATTTATATGAATGCTTACCCCTARTTTACCCACAATAAACACCCTAAGCCAAAACCTTAACCCGTCTATTAGGGGTAATCATCCTGTGCGGAACCCAGTACCCCTATAAATTGGAGACTTGTCTAGCGGNTNATGTAGGTATCGGTTTCGATGGGGAATCAATTCTCTAGGATTATGTAGGTATCAGCGAGAGATGACGAAACAAGTCACCAGTTGAAAAGTTGTTTGAGGGTATCGGGTTGATTCCGGTAGGAGATAGTTAGGTTAGTC
The DNA here is from genome assembly GCF_046480465.1 of Arthrospira sp. PCC 8006. Classification (NCBI taxonomy): domain Bacteria; kingdom Bacillati; phylum Cyanobacteriota; class Cyanophyceae; order Oscillatoriales; family Microcoleaceae; genus Arthrospira; species Arthrospira sp. PCC 8006. The sequence goes on along the minus strand of NZ_PKGG01000015.1, from coordinate 31,115 downwards.
GTGATTATGCGATCGCATTTTGTTGGTAGCGAGTAGGCTCCTCAAGATTTCACCAATAATCTGACTCCCATAGGGAACCCACTATGGGTTGATTTGAGCCATACCCTCCCCCTAACCGAAACAAGCACTATTGGGGAAACTAACGATGTGATAGCAGTCAATGGTGAGGAACGAACCGATAGGCTTGCCATTGACGGGTATCACGAGAGAGTTACCCTATCGGTGTTTGGTTGGGGGGTGGTATGAGTGTTTGACAGATTAATTAAGTTGTGCTTGTTGACTGAGTAATCATCCTATTGACAGAATTATTTTCCTGTGCTAGGACTAGATTGTGAGTAATATCTGAGTAATTCAATAGGATATAGGGGTTGAGTAATAACCCGCTATCGCTGTCAGGATAAGGGTTTATAGTTAACGCGCTTTGACGGATTAACCCCAACATATTAAGCCGTATGCGAGAGCTACGCCAACCTCGGCTATCAAAGAGGGTTGCTGGTACTCAAGGCGCAGAGGTTGAACATTAGCGCTCAGGGACAATAGTTTCTCGGTGAAAATATAGCCGGCTGTTTAGTCAATGGTAATTGATTGAGGCCCATTACTCGATCCATTATTGTCTCGGTCAGAGGTTGAGGAAGAGACTGGGGTTCCGGTTTCCTTTTCTAACCAGCTTTTCACTGGGTCTTCTGATAAGTTGAGTCGCAGGACGCTAGAGACAAAGCCACCCAAAAACGAGATCGGATCTTGGGTAAATTCTTTGAAGATGGGTGTCAGTTCATCCATGATTAGAGAAAGCTCCTGTAAAGAGATTTATTGTTATTCTGACTGAATTTTAGCTGAATCGGCAAAAATCAGTAAACCGGCCTGCCTACGCACAGGGAGTGGTTAGTAGTAATAGCCATCATTTCCATAGTCGCTGGAGTTATTAATATGTTTGTGGTAGTCATCATCATCACGACGAATGGCGGCCGGTCCAGTTTGTACCCATTTAGGTTGATGGGGTTGGGCTTTAATGGTTCCCTGGTGGCTGTCGAGGTCGGGAAGTTGGGGAAACTCCTCAACGGGTAAATCCTCAACTACTCGTTTCATAAACTCACGCCAATTAAAGGCGGCGGTACTACTAGCGCCCCAAGTGCGATCATTGTTGTCGTTTCCTAGCCATACTCCGGTCACCAGTTGGGGAATATAACCAATAAACCACAGATCCCTAGCTTGTTCAGAAGTGCCAGTTTTACCGGCGACATCGCGATCGGCGAGGTAAGCGGACCCACCTGTGCCGTTGCGTACCACATGAGTTAGCATCCAGGTAGTAATAGCGGTGCTGTCGGGGTCAAGGACTTGTTTAGGTGTAAACTGAGCCTGATAGATAGTTTCGCCTTTCTGGTTGATGACTCGGCGGATACCATGAGCGGGGATATATTGGCCTTGGGCGGCGAGGGTTCCGTAGGCGTTAGTTAGTTCCAAAAGATTAACTTCATAGGCTCCCAAGGCGAGGGAATAGGTGGGTTGGAGTTCAGATTTGATACCCATGCTGGTACTGAGAGAAATAACGGGTTCAAAGCCGACATCAATTAGGACTCTAACGGCAATAACATTAGTGGAATTACTGAGGGCGTTAAGCATCGATCGCCAACCCCCGTAACGGTTACCATAGTTTTGGGGGCGATATCCATCAACTCGATAGGGTTCGTCATTGTAACTATCATAGGGAGAGAAACCTGCTGCGATCGCCGCCGCATAGACCAACCCTTTAAAAGTCGATCCTGGCTGTCGTTGAGCTTGGGTAACGCGATTAAACTGACTTTCCCCATAATTAGCACCCCCTACCATAGCTTTTACCTCACCGGTAGTGGGGTCGATCGCTACTAATGCGGCTTGGTCAAACCCCGCCGCGCGCCCGTCTATTTCTACGGCTTCTTTAACGACCTGCTCGGCTATTTCCTGCCATTGTAGATTTAAACTGGTTTCCACCACCAAGCCCCCAATTTCTAGGGCTTCTGAAGATACATATAATGGTAATTGCTTTTGAATAAAATTAGCAAAATAGGGAGCTTTAACCTGTAGACGTTTATGGGGGCTAGGATTTACAACTAGGTCGCTTTGAATCAGTAAATTTGCCCGATTCTCAGAAATCATACCCATTTCCTGCATTCGGCGCAGTACGACGTTCCGGCGTTCGGTAGCCAGGTCTAAATTCACCAGGGGGGAGTATTGACTTGGAGCGGGAGGCAAACCCGCCAAGGTAGCCATTTCCGAGAGGGTGAGTTGTTCTACGGGTTTACTGAAATAGACCCAGGCGGCATCAGCGACCCCATAAGCTCCCGAACCCAAATAAACTAGATTAAGATAGCGTTCGAGGATTTCTTCTTTGGTGAGAGTTTTCTCAAGTTTTTGAGCGAGGAGAGCTTCCCTAAGTTTACGAGTCAGGCTGCGTTCATGGTCTAAAAACACCATCCTAGCCAATTGTTGGGTGATGGTACTACCTCCCTGGACTACACCTGTAGCCATTACATTAGCGGATAGGGCTCTGATAATACCTTGGTAGTCAATGCCGCGATGCTCATAGAAACGTCGGTCTTCTATGGCAATAAATGCCTGGAGCAACTGCTCTGGGATCCGGTCGAGAGATACCTGCTCCCGGGTAGATGGTCCGGTTTGCATGATAATTGTGCCATCTGCGGCTTGAATGGTGAGGGTTCCATCTCGGTTGTAGGCTGATAGATCAGAAATTTCCGGTAAACTCTGTTCAAGGCGATGGAAGTGATAAGCTGCTAATGCGATCGCACTTCCGGCTATAGTAATTATGCCAACGCCTATCCACAATTTAGGGCGAGGTTTCCATTGCCAACGCCTAATGATACGGCGATGGGGTCCTCCCCCCTGGGGGGTTTCCGAAGGGGGGGGTGGCGCGATCGCCTCCGAGTCTTGATGCAAAACGGAGGTAGGGGGTATAGTATTTTGACTATCCCTAGATTCGTCGGTAATTTTTGGGGAAAATTCTGTCACGTAAACCTCCTGAGTTGGGAAGCCCCTTGCTAAAAGGGGAGGAAAAACGACTGGTGGCTATAGTTAAGATAGAATCTTGAAAAGCCTTATTGATAAACGATTGTAGGGTGCGTCAGAGAAATCAGTGATATAGGGAAATGGAAAATCTGGTTCATCTGACGCACCAATTGCTCCCCCCTAAACTGCATGACCTAGGGCTAAACCCACGACTAACATTCCTAACACCAGGAAAGGTTGAGCGCTTGCCTGATATTTAACATCATTTTCGAGGGGATTGCGAAGAAAATACATATCTTGGAAGGTAATTTGTGGAATCACGAGTAATAAAAGGATGGTGGCATACAGGTTTTGCTGAATGCTGATCAAGTATAGGGCAACTCCGGCTTGAAAAATGTCGATCATTAATACACAGATCCAGGCGGCGGTGGTTACGCCAAACATAACGGGGAGGGATTGTAAGCCAAGTTGGCGATCGCCTTCGACACTCTTAAAGTCATTGACAATGGCAATACCTAGCCCCGCCAAGCTGTAGAATAGGGTGAGTACGACAATAGTGGGGTTGAGTTCTCCAAACAGGGCATGACCCGCCCACCAGGGAAGGGCAATATAACTAGCTCCGAGGGCATAGTTGCCTAACCAGCCGTTTTTCTTGAGTTTTAGGGGAGGCGCAGAGTAGATATAGGAAACGAAAGCGCCGCCAATACAGAGAACTGTGACCATGGGGAATTCATGACCTGCCCAAATATCCAGGATATAGGCAAGACCAATACCCGCACCTAGGAGAATCAGAATTTGGGATACGACTTGGGGGATGGAAATTGCACCGGAGGGAATGGGGCGATAGGGCTCGTTAATGGCATCTAGGTCGCGATCGTAGAAGTCGTTGAGGGTTTGGGTGTACCCTGCCATTAAAGGACCCGACAGCAGCATACAGGCGGCTGCTTTGAGGATATCTTCTAGTGTCCAGCTATAGCCTCCAGAGGAAGCCGCACCACAGACTACACCCCAAATTAGGGGAATCCAGGTGATTGGTTTCATCAGTTGCAGGCGAATTTTCCAGATGGAGGTTTCTCCGGGGGCGGCTCCTTTCATCCCTAGTAACTGGCGGGTTTTTGACCCGGAGTTGGGGATGGCTTCTGAAGAGGTTTCGGGGGTTGGGGAATCAGACATAGTATTCTTTTAGCTATTATTTCGAGGTTATCGCTAATGGTTTTTGATAAGCCTTGCCTTATCCCAATAAACCAGTGTCGGGATTGATTGGCAAGGCACAGATTGACAATTACGAAAAAACCCGAAGAGAATTTTAGCGCATTATCGTAGGGTGCGTCAGACACATCAATAATATGGGGAAAGGGAGAATCTGGCTGCTCTGACGCACGGATACCAGAGCCAATGGATTAATCTAACAATTGGCGAATGCGGGTTTTGTTGTCTGGGGAGGCTTGAGATTGGGTTTCTAACCATGCGATCGCTTCAGATCTTCCTTGTTGGGCAACTAAAATGAGAGCGCCCCAGGCTTGCAAATCAGGTTCTTCTGGGTTTTCCAGGAGGGCTGCTTGAATGCGGTTTTTGATTCTTCCCCCGTCAGCTTGTAGGAGGTTTAACAGTTCGGTTTGATTAAGGCTGGAGCTTTGAACCACATTTAGGGCTTCACTCCAACGACCATCAATGAGTCCGGCGAGTACCTTTTGACTAGGACTTGCCCAAGCTGCGGTGGCCTGAGCATCTGTAATGCTGGCATGGAACTGAATTAATTGCAGTTGTGCCTCCGCTAATGCTGGCCAGTTTTGGGGATAATCGCCACCAGTACCGGAATTTTTCTTGAGGGGTTCCATCAAACTTAAAGCCGGAGACCACAAACCGCTGCGAGCTAGTCTAATAGCTCTTCTATAGGCATAGTGGTCAACAACTTCTTGATCTAGGGAGATACTAACTAACTCAATGGGGTTAGGAACAAAGCGACGGGGTCGGACTTGATAAATGCTGAATTGTGGCTCAAGTCCCATGGTTTGTTCAACTAACAATTCTGGGTAAGGTCCCCCGGTGACGTTTTCCCAGATAGGATGCTGTCCAGCAGCACTTTTCCACTCCAACATGGAACTGAGATGATAATGTTTGGGGTTGTAATGAATGATATGTCCGTAGGGAACTTGGGTATCCCCCACCAGACGGTTTCCATATAGGTTAAACCATACCCCTGATTCAGGAACTTTATTTTTGAAGGTGGTAATATCAGTTAAGGGCAGTGGTCTATTACCGCCCTGCTGATTAGCACGAGTTCCAATCAAAGATGCCAGTACAAAAGACTCTGCTGGTCCGTTAACAGGTAGTTGATAAACTAGGCGGTATAACTCAGGAGTCCCTACGGCTTGATAGGGCGTTTGTACTGATTTATAAACTCGCAGTTCCACAATTTCTTTACAACCTGTGGGACAGGGAGTGGTTGTACTAGATTCGCGGGTCTGCATTACTGGAATTAACAGATCTACGGGTGCTTGTACGAGGGATTCATGGGGGAGCAGGAATGAGCGCCAAGGTTTGAGATAGGGATTTTGGGCGAATAACCTTTCCTCTAGCCTGGCTGTGGTCACACTATTGCTCATATCCCCTAAAACTTCTCGATTAGGAAGGGGTAGGGGTTCGCCAAAAAAACGACCCACCGCTTTTAGTTCTTCTCGGATTTCCTCTAGGCTATAAAGGTAATCATTTGGTTGTAGGGGAATTTGGGTACTTGCGGGTAGAAATTGATTGAGCCAAATGCCTACGTCAGGATTGAGAATCAGTTGGTAACTAAACCAAGCGCTGACGCTGAATAGGGCTGAACCACCAAATAGCAGGCTAAAGGCTAGACTATCGGCTAACCACTTTTTTAGTGCTACTGATAGGGGGTTTGGAGACCGACGGCTGCTGACAGTTGGCTTGTGTTTTTTCTGGCTTAGGGCGGGTGATATTAGTTGGCTGGTTTTTCCAATGGCGGATCTAGAACCTGCCCCTACACCCTCGCCCCTACCAGCTACCTTGGGCTTTTTGGCTAAGGGCTGCTTGGAGGGCTGCTGTGGTAATGGTTGTTTCTGCTGGCGGGGCGGTCCGGCTTGGCGTTTCTGATTAGTCCCCTGGGATTTATTGTCTATGGGTCGATTAGCTCGGATTGGTCTATTGTTCATATTTTGCCACTGACTCCCCTACTCTATGGTGATCACCTTCAACCGATGAGGACTTGTTCATAGCGCTGACCTGCTCGTTCCCAAGTATATTCAGTTTCGATGAGCGATCGCGCTTTTTGAGAAAGTTCTTGTCTCAGATCAGCGTTTTCAAACAGTCTGGCAATCTGTTGGACATATTCCTCAACTGTGTTGGCTCGTAAAGCCCGCAGTTCGACTCCTTCGCCATCGACGGCTAAACCTTCTAAACCGCGATCGCTGGCTACCAGGGGAACTCCGGCAGCCATAGTCTCTAGGGTTTTGTTTTTGATGCCGAACCCGGTTCGCATTGGGATTACACAGACTGTCGCTTGATGTAAATATTCTGCCATTGAAGGTACACGACCTGTTACATTAACTCTTGGACAATAGGCTAGTTCTAACACTTCTGGTACGGGTCTAGATCCTACGATAGATAAGGTCGTATCTGAAGCGCGTTTTTGGATCTCGGGTAATATCTCTAGGGCGAGAAATCTAGCTGCGTCAATGTTGGCGATGTTGTCCATGGCTCCGACAAAGATGAGTTTATGTCCACCTGGGTCGAAAGTTCGGTAGGGAAACTGCTCAAAGTTTACGCCATTTGGGATGATTTCGACGTTCGCTATGGGGTTAAAGTTTTGCATCTGTTCGCCGTCCTCTGGAGTGGTGGCAACAATTGAGGAAAATTTAGTACAATATTGTTGCTCATAACGATAGAGTAGGGGAAGGTTAAGGCGATCGCGTAGCGGTTTCTCTGCCGTTTGGGTCTCTAGCTGTTGCCGACAGGTTGCATAAACTGAACTGTGGACATTAACGACTGTTTTTAAGCGGTCTTTCCATTGGGGACGCACATAACTCTCATTAATGCTATGTTCGCAGGTGATGACATCACAGCCTTGGTCTTCAACTACTTGATCAATCCACTCCTGCATATCAACCGAGTAGATTGATCTAACATTGGGAGGGCTGCCACTGACTAGAAATTGGCCAAATCGAGAGATTTTGCCGAAAATACCCCAGTTTGCTTCTGTGGGTTCACTTCTGGGAAATACCTGGAGCCGATCTACGCACTGACTGAGTTCTTCAATGTCATCATCAGTGACATCTGGGGTGCGTTGTGTTACAAGAGTAATAGGGTGTGTCTGGCTCAAAAATTTGAGTAAGTTAAAGGTACGGACTTGGGTTCCTCCTTTGGTAGGAGGATAGGGGAATGTGGAAGAAATCATTAAAATTTTCATCGGCATTTGGGTTGATGGGAAAATCTCGGTAATTAACTGGGTAATTGTTAATTCCAATTAGTTCTGATTAAGGAGTTACCTCAATGGCATCTTGTGGTATTTATACTTTAGCAAATGATGTAGTTTTTGATCAACTGGTAGCTTTTTTAAATAGCGTAGAGGTTAATGTTAGTCCAGATATACCTGTTTGTATTATTCCCTATGATGACCGTATGGAGCAAGTGCAAAAGGAAATTGGCGATCGCCCCAATGTTAGCATTTATGAAGATCAACAAGAGATTCAGCGCTGGGAAGATTTTGCTAAAGAAGTGTGGCTAAACCATCCCCTAGCATCCGAAAAAAGTGATGCTCGCCTCATTGAATCAAGGATGCGTTTTCAGAGGAAAATGGTGGCTTTTAAAGGAGACTTTGATAAGTTTGTCCTTTATGATGCTGATACTTTAGCCATGAAACCGGTAGATGATATATTTTTGAAACTAGATACCTATGATTTTGTATTTGATGATTGGGAACACGCCAAAACTAGATTAACGGCTCTTGATATTCCTCGGATTGAGGCGACAGGAGAGTTGACGGAATCCCAGATTAGACCTAAGTTGCACTGTGCAAGTTTTTTTGCTTCTAAAAAGGGCTTATTTACCCCCGAAGATGTAGCTGACATCAAAATGCGTTTGATTGAACAGCGAGAAATTGAGTGGATAAATAGTATATCAGAGGCTTTTTTATTTAGCTATTTAACCCTGCGAGGCTACTCTATTTTTAACTATACGCTCAGTCCCAACGCTCAAGATAGAACCGGAAACTGTGCTGATGCTGATCCGTTTGTGAACCAGGATAATGTTTTGTATAATGAGCAAGGCTTAAAACCTATTCATCGCATCCACTACATGAATTTTGCCGCTGCTGATTTTGCCAGAGTTAGTAAAGGAGAAGATGTTAATATTCCCCATCGTGATGTATTTCTGCATTATCGTTTTCTGAAACAACCCAACGCCAAACCCAGTAATTTTGCCGAACCAGATTTATTTACTAAAATCGGACGTTTCAAAGATAAAGCCCTGAAAAAAATCAAACGTGCTATCACTTAGTTAACTGATAAATTGTGGAATTTTTTTGATTGTTAAAAATATGAAAGAGGTTAATCGTTGATGTTGGGTTTTGTCGTACCGATTAAAAGTCGTAAGATATCTAAATCTTGGGATAATCTTTCTCTCTTATTTGAAAGAACTGCTAAGTCAATGTGCAATCAGACTCATCCTGATTTTCGGATGATTGTAGTTTGTCAAGATCAGCCTAATATTAAGTTTAAACATCCTAATTTACAATACCTGACCGTGGATTTAGGTTTACCTGTACCGACAACAATAGTCGAAAAACGGGTGGATAAAATGCATAAAATTATCGCCGGAGTTCGTTTGGCTAAGGAAATCGGATGTGATCACATTATGCTGGCTGATGGCGATGATTGTGTGAGCCGATGTTTAGCTGATTTGGTAGCCAAAAATAAATCAGTTGATGGCTACTTCTTTAAAAGAGGCTATTGCTATAATAATAATAGCAATGTTATTAAGGTAATGCGTAAAGGATTCCATCATTATTGTGGCACAACTCATATTATTAGAAGTGATTTATATGATGTGTCAGAAGCCACGTTAGCAAGAATTCCTGAGTCCATAACATCCCCTAATCAAATTCCTCAAGATATTCATGATTTCTACTATTGTCATAGATATTTTGCGAGGGCTGTAGAGTCGAAAGGATCCCACCTTGAGCCGCTTCCTTTTGTTGGGTCTATTTATATTTTAGGAAATCGTGAAAATCTATCTTCTGAAGATGTCGTTAATATCGAAAAACGGAAAAATATGTCTCTGAAAGTTAGACTGCTGAACTTGAAAGCCAGTTTATTAGATTACCGGAAATTAACCCCGGAAATTCGACAAGAATTTGGTCTTTATGATATAGAACTAATTAATCCCTAGTGGAAAAGACGAGGACATATTAAACTTGATAATGTCGAGTGAAAGTTAAGCTAATTCTGTGGCTAAAATTACTGTTTGTATTCCTACTTATAACCGGGTTCACCTGTTGCCGATCGCCATCGCCAGTGTTCTGGACCAAACGGAACAGGATTTTGAGTTAATTGTCTGTGATGACGGTTCAACTGATGGGACGGTGGAGATTATGTCTCGCTATGAAGACCCGCGATTGCGCTATATTCGCCATCAGAAAAATATTGGCAAAAGTAATAATATGCGATCGGGTTTTGATGCAGCTACGGGGGATTATTTTATTAAATTTGATGATGACGATCGCCTGACTCCTGAATTTCTCGAAAAAACCAGTGCAATTTTAGACCAAAACCCTACCGTTGATTTGGTGGGTACTGACCACTGGATAATTGATATTAACAATAACCGAGACCAAGCCGCCACAGATATTAACTCGGTCAAATGGGGACGCAGCGAACTCCCAGAAGGTATAGTTAAAAATCTGTTAGAAGTAGTATTTATTCAGCAAAGTTTTCAAATAGGAGCTACCCTCTGTCGTCGCCAAGCCTTAATTGATGTGGGGTATATGCGCCCAAATATTCAAAACTGCGAAGATAATGATTTATTAGTGCGTCTCGCCTTAGCCGGAAAGCAGGGATATTATCTTCCCCAAAGGTTGATGGAGTATCGGGTTCATGCTGAACAACAAGGGTTAAACCGGGCTATTCCTTATTTACGAGATCAAATCACCTATTTAGAAAATTTCCAATTTACATCAGAAAAGCTGGAAAAAATTAGGCGATCGCGCCTATCTGAATCTCAACTTTTATTGGGGTTGCGACTGGTAGAAACAGGCGAAACGCAAGCCGGACGAGCCTTAATTGTAGCCGGACAATCAGCGTCACTACCCAAAGCCTGGACAGGGTTGGCTATTTCTGTGCTTCCTCAGCCTTTACGGAAACAAATCTTTACCCTTCTGCGACGGGCTAAAAGCTAAAATCGTGCCTAGGAGTTTAGGCTGTGATTGGTTTTGGTTAATTTACACCACCAGCCTAAACCCAACAGCTATAGGAGATGGTATGGTTATAATTAAAGTATTACGGCTCGCCAAAATCGAGCTGAGAACCTAGCGCGTAAGTCAGTACCCTGCCATGCAGTTAGATAGCTTCACGCCTTTTTGAGTAGCAGCATAGATATAGATCGCCATTTTCACTATTTCACTATTGATACAACCATACAACTAGAGAAACAGCAGAGACATTCAGGTTAGGTTATGAATATTATTGCCAACTTACCCGGTTATCAAATCACAGAAGAGTTATATACAGGGAGTCGCACCCTAGTTTATAGAGGTATTCGTAGTAGTGATCAGCAACCTGTAGTTATCAAAATTTTACGACACGAATACCCTAATTTTAACGAAATTGTCCAATTTCGCCATCAATATACTATTGGCAAAAATCTCGACTTTCCCAGTATTGTTAAACCCTTAAATTTAGAGGTATATGGTAATAGCTATGCTTTAATTATGGAAGATGGTGGTGGAGTTTCCCTATCCCAATATTTAGAAACATCGCAAAATAAACATAGTAAATATCACTATTTTAATTTGGAGGATGTTCTGAAAATTGCTATTCAAATTGCGGAAACTCTAAATTATCTTTACCAAAATCGAGTAATCCACAAAGATATTAAACCGGCTAATATTCTAATTAATCCAGATACTAAACAAGTTAAATTAATTGATTTTAGTATTTCTTCATTACTACCTTGGGAAGCGCCAGAAGTTGAAAATCCCAATGTTTTAGAGGGGACATTATCCTATATTTCTCCAGAACAAACAGGTCGGATGAATCGAGGGATAGATTATCGAAGCGATTTCTATTCCCTGGGAGTTACCTGCTATGAATTGCTGACCGGAAAACTGCCGTTTAAATCGTCAGATGTGATGGAGTTAGTACATTGTCATCTTGCCAAACAACCCCGACCAATTCACGAAATCAACCCAAATATTCCTATAGTTATCTCAGAAATTGTTAGTAAACTGATGGCGAAAAATGCGGAAGATCGCTATCAGAGTGCCTTGGGTATTAAATATGATTTAGAGCAATGTTTACATCAATTACAAGAAACAGGTAATATTGAGAGCTTTGCGATCGCACAACAAGACATAAGCGATCGCTTTATGATTCCCGAAAAACTCTATGGTCGAGAAGCGGAAGTTCAGCAACTATTAGCCGCCTTTGATAGAGTCAATATGAATCAAACTGAAATGATGCTAGTGGCGGGTTTTTCAGGAATTGGTAAAACTGCCGTTATCAACGAAGTTCATAAACCCATAGTCAGACAAAGAGGCTATTTTATTAAAGGTAAATATGACCAATTTAATCGTCATATACCTTTGGCTGCCTTTGTGCAGGCATTCCGAGATTTAATGGGTCAAATTTTATCAGAATCTGATTCTAAAATCCAAACCTGGAAAACCCATATTTTGGAAGCAGTGGGAGAAAATGGTCAAGTTTTGATTGATGTTATCCCTGAGTTAGAACATATCATTGGTCCGCAACCACCCGCCCTAGAATTATCAGGTAATGCTGCCCAAAATCGCTTTGATCTACTGTTTCACAAATTCCTGCAAGTTTTCACTAATAAAGAACATCCCCTAGTGATATTTTTAGATGATTGGCAATGGTCAGATTCAGCATCATTAAACCTACTCAAGATGCTAATGCAAGAGACTCAAGGATATTTGTTAATCTTAGGAGCCTATCGAGATCATGAAGTTTCACCAGTACATCCGTTTATTTTAACAGTTAATGAGATCATCCAAACTGGAGCCACAGTTAATACAATTACCTTGTCACCTCTGCCAGAATTAGATATAAATCAGTTAGTAGCAGATGCCCTGAATTGTCAATTATCTATAGCTAAATCCTTAGCTAAGTTGGTTTATCAAAAAACCCATGGTAATCCTTTCTTTGCTACCCAATTACTCAAGGCTTTACATGATGAAAATTTAATTGTATTTGAGCCATCCAAGTCACCATTTAAACCGGAAGTCAGTCAAGGAGGATGGCAATATGATATTGCTAAAGTGCAAGCCTTAACTCTCACTGATGATGTGGTAGAGTTCATGGCATTACAATTACAGAAATTGCCTAAAGATACTCAAGATATTTTAAAGTTAGCCGCCTGTATTGGGGCAGATTTTGATTTTAATACTTTAGCAATTGTTAGTCAGAAGCCAACCAATGTAACGGCTGTAGCTTTATGGAAAGCACTACAAGAAGGTTTAATCATTCCGACTACTAAAGTTTATAAATTTTTGGCTGAATCTGAAGAGCAAGAAGTTTTGAATAGTGCAGCTAATCCTACCTATAGATTTTTGCACGATCGCATTCAACAAGCTAGTTATTCTTTAATTCATGACGACCAAAAACAAGCCACTCATCTGCAAATTGGACAATTACTACAGCACAATTTATCACCGACAGAAGCAGAAGAAAAATTGTTTGATATTGTCGGTCATTTGAATTTAGGTCATGGTTTAATAACCGATACCCAAGAACGGGAAACCTTAGCCAAACTCAACTTATCAGCAGCACAAAAAGCCAGAAATTCTACAGCTTATGTGGCTGCGAGAAATTTTGTCGAAACAGGACTAGAGTTACTGGCTGCTGACTGTTGGCAAAGTCAGTATAAATTAACTTTAAATATTTATGTTTCTGCTACCGAAGTCGCCTACTTAAATGCTGATTTTGAGAGGATGGAAAAGCTGTCAACTATAGTGATAAAATCTGCTAAAGATATCCTTGATAAGGTTAAAATTTACGAGATTCAAATCAATGCACTAACGGCTCAAAGTCGGATGTTAGAAGCGATCACTGTAGCGGAAAATGCACTTAAAGAACTAGGAGTTGAGTTTTCATCCCAACCTGATGAAGCCTTAACCGCGAAAACATTAGAAAGTATTTCTCAGCAACTAGAAGGTAAAAAAATTGAGGATTTAGTGAACTTGCCAGTTATGGAAGATCCGGAAACCTTGGCGGCTATGGAAATCTTAGGAATTTTGTTTCCTCCCATTTTCTTAGGAAATCCTACTATACTACCCTTGCTGGGGTTCACTATGGTTAATCTATCTCTGAGGTTTGGTAATGCACCTATATCAACCATTGGTTATGCAATTTATGGTATGGTACTTTCTGCATTTTTAGGAGAGGTAAAAAAAGGTTATCAATTTGGGCGAGTAGCCTTAATATTACTGGATAAGTTTAATGTCCGAAAATTAAAATCCCTCACCTTACTGCTATTTGGGACTTTTCTTCAGCATCGTCAAGAACCATTAATATCCGCCATTCCCACCCTCAAAGATGGTTATATGGCAGCCATAGAAACTGGTCAAATTCTCTATGCGGGTTATAATATATTTAACTACTTTTATGATAATTTCTTCGCGGGAGTGCGGCTAGATGATTGGGAACCAGAAATTGATAATTACTGTGTAGTTTTAGAGAAAGCCAAACAAGATTCTCCCCTGACCTACCTGAAGATTAAAAAGCAGATGGTGTATAATTTTAGGGAAATTGTCGATTCACCCGATTTATTGAAGGGGAACGACTACAATGAAATAGTGATGATTCCTAAGCATCATCATGATAATGAATTAACGGCTCTGGCTGTGGTATATATTTATAAATTGATTCTTGCTTATCTGTTTGGTGAATATCATAATGCTGAGGAATATATTTCTCAAGCTGACCAATATTTGATGGCAGTAGGGGGGACAATTTATATTCCGGTTTTCCATTTCTATGCTGGTTTAACCTATTTGGCTTTATGTTCCACAAATTCAAAAATTGACCAACAGCATAGTCTGGATATGGTCAAAATTCATCAGGAAAAATTATCTGAATGGGCAGAGTCTTCCCCCACAAATCATCAGCATAAAGTTGATTTGTTAGCAGCCGAAAAATGTCGATTATTGAGAGAAAAAGCCGAGGCTATTGATTTATACGATCGCGCTATTACCGGAGCCAAAGAGAACAAGTATATCCAAGAAGAAGCCTTAGCTAATGAACTAGCGGCTAAATTTTACCTAAATTGGGGTAAAGCTAAAGTTGCCGCTGGGTATATGCAAGATGCCTATTATGGTTATGCTAAATGGGGTGCAAAAGCTAAAATTACCGATTTAGAAAAATGCTATCCTAAACTGCTGACCCCGATTTTACAACGACCTCGTGCTACTAATTTATTTGAGGAAACTATTGCCAGGGGTATGATGACTTCCACCAATACTTCTAGTAGCATTTCCGAAATCTTAGATTTAGCAACTTTGCTGCAATCATCTCAAGCTATTTCTAGTGAAATTGAATTAGATAAACTGATTACTAATTTGTTAAAAATAGTCATTAATAATGCTGGTGCTAATAAGTGTGTATTGCTGCTGAAACAAGATAATAAATTTAATGTGGTTGCCATATTAGAACCAGGAAATCCACCTAGAATATTGCCATCAATACCCCTAGAATCTAGTCAAGATTTGCCGATTAGTGTAGTTAATAATGTCAAACGTACTGGCAATCCTTTAGTGCTGGTAGATGCCAGAATAAATTCCAGGTTTTATGCGGATACCTATATCCAAAATAACCATCCTAAAAGTGTTATCTGTATCCCCATTCTCAATCAAGGTAAGTTGATGGGAATTTTGTATTTGGAAAATAATTTAACTGTGGGAGCCTTTACGAGCGATCGCGTTGAGTTGCTCAAATTTCTCTGTTCTCAAGCTGCTATTTCTCTGGAAAACGGGCGACTTTATGAGGAATCACAGAATTATAATCATCAATTGAAACAATATGTAGAAAAACTAGAATTAAGTGAAGCGCGTTATCGTTATTTAGCCACTGCTACATCTCAAATTATCTGGCTGGCTAGTCCTGAAGGAGAAAACCTAGATACAGTTCACTGGATTGCATATACTGGACAAACCCTGGAAGAAGTCAAGGGAAGGGGATGGCTGAACGCTTTGCACCCTGATGATCTCCCTCACACTACTAAAGTGTGGCAAAAAGCGGTGGAAACTAAGAGTTTATATAAGACCGAATACCGCATTCGTGGCGCTGATGGTATTTACCGTTATTTTGCTGTTCAAGGAGTCCCTATTTTGGCAGAAGATGGCAGTGTTAAAGAATGGATGGGCACTTGCACTGATATTGATGCGCGCAGACGTGCTGAAAATAAACTGCGTGAAAAATCTCAGCAGTTAGAGCAAACTTTACAGGAACTACAAACTATGCAACTGCAACTGGTACAGAATGAAAAAATGTCAGCTTTAGGAAATTTGGTGGCAGGTGTTGCCCACGAAATTAACAATCCAGTGGGTTGTATTAAGTGCAATATTCCCCCGGTGATTAATTATATTAAAGATTTGTTAGGTTTAATTGATTTATACCAACAAAAATATCCCGATCCTGATGAGGATATTAAAGATGAAATAGAAACGATAGAACTGGATTATATCCGAGAAGATTTGCCGAAATTAATTAGATCAATGCGGGAGGCTGTGGGACGGATTCAAGACCTAAGCGTGAGTTTAAGAACTTTCTCCCGTGCGGATACCGATCGCCCTGTTGCTTGCAATATTCACGATGGCATTGATAGTACATTGATGATTCTGAAGCATCGCTTAAAAGCCAACCAGATGCGCCCAGAAATTCAAGTAATTAAGGAATATGGTAATCTGCCAAATATTAAATGTTATGCTGGACAGTTAAATCAGGTATTTATGAATATTTTGAGTAATGCTATTGATGCTTTAGATGAATCCAATAAAGGGCGAGATTATGGGGAAATTAATAATCAAATTTTAGTGGAAACTGAGTTATCAGGTGACGGAAACTATGCGAGGATTCGGATTAAAGATAATGGGGTAGGTATTAGTGATGATGTGAAAGTGAAAATATTTGAGCATTTATTTACTACCAAAAATGTTGGTAAAGGTACTGGTTTGGGATTGGCGATCGCTAGACAAATTGTAGTTGATAAACACTCTGGGATGCTGGAAGTAAATTCGACTGTAGGTGAAGGTACAGAATTTGTGATTTCTATTCCTTGTTAATTGTTTCAGATGGTTGATGATTGCCAATTGTCCTATATCCCAGATATTTTTCGATGAAATTAAAGCAAAAAATCGCCGCCACCTATATCGCTACCCTATCCATTGCTATCACCGGAACTACTATCGGTTTAATGGTGGGTCATTACTATCAAAAAAAGGCTATAATCAACCGGGATGCTGTGGTTCAACAATACGCACTTCTGAACCACTTGCAAGTTAAGATATTGTACAACCGACCTGGTAAACAACTGTCTCCCTATCTGCCATATCCAGAGGGGTTTCGGGAAGCTATTAATGCCTTTATGAAAAGGTTAGATGAAATTAGGAATTTGCTAATAGAATATGAAAAACTTGCTCAGGATACCAAAACGCCTGAACTGGAATTACTATTTTCTGAATATCAGGAAACCGTAGCTATTTTTGCTGAAAGATTAAACAAATTTTCTATAGCAGTAGAACGATTGAATTTTGCAGATAACCAAATACAAGCAGCACAGCAAGAGTTAATAGAACTTATCCAAAGCCCAGAATTTGCTGATTTTATCGGATTCCCCGACCAGCTAACTGATGTAACTAATCGTACTCAAGAACAGCTACAACTGGCGGAATTAGAGTTAGCACAATCCCAAAATTTTCGCAATTATATTGCTACCAATAGCCTGCTATTATCGGTAGCGATCGCATCTTTAGCCGGAATGCTTCTCAGTCGAGCGATCGCTCGTCAGGAAATAGCTAACCAAGCTGAACGCGAACGATTACAATTAGCTTTAGAATCTGCCAATATCCTCAGTTGGGAATGGAACCCACAAACCCAACAAGTATATTTTGATAGTCGTTGGAAAACCATATTAGGCTACCAAGATGATGAAATTAATGATTCCTTAGAATCATGGGAAAGTCGTGTACATCCAGAGGATATAGAGTTAGTTCATGAACAAATCCAAAAACACATCCGAGGTGAAATACCAATTTATGAAAATGAACATCGCCTGCGCTGCAAAGATGGTTCCTATAGATGGAATTTTGCCAGGGGTAAAGTGGTAGAGTGGAATCAGCAAGGAAAACCCATCAGGTTTATTGGCATTAATTATGATATTTCCGATCGCAAAGAAGCTGAAAATAAATTGCGTGAGAGTCAAGGAATTTGGCGAACTCTATGTGATGTAACTCCTGCGGCGATCGCCATGTTTGATACCCAGATGCGATACCTAGTCGCTAACCGGGCTTGGTATCAACAATATGGCTTAGAAAATCAAGAAATTATCGGGCGATCGCACTATGAAATTTTCCCCGATATTCCCCAACGTTGGAAAGATATTCATAGCCGTTGTTTAACAGGAGTAACCGAGAAATCCGCCGCCGATTTATGGATGCGTGATGATGGAGGTTCAGACTGGGTATGTTGGGAAATTCGTCCTTGGATTGATGGGAATGGGAGCATTGGTGGCTTACTGATGTATACAGAAGTCATTACCGAACGCAAAGCCAATGAAATCACCCTTTCCGAACTTAGTAAACAATTAAAAAAAGCCCAAGAAGTTGCCCATTTAGGTTACTGGTCTTTTGATATTACCACCCCAAAAATTAGTTGGTCGGAAGAAGTTTTTCACATTTTTGGCTTAGACCCCGACCAAGGAGAGCCAAATTTTGAGCAAAATCTCCAACTTTATCACCCCGAAGATCGTGACTTCTTTTTAGAGAGAGTTGCGGAAGCTAACCAAGGTATTCCTCAAAACTTTGATGCGCGTATTATCCGTCCTAATGGAGAAATTCGCTATATTAATAGTCGCATTGAATTAGAGTTTAGAGATGGTCAACTGGTGCGGATGTTTGGCATTGTCATAGATATAAGCGATCGCCAAACAGAGGAAGCCTTACGTTCTCTGCTCACCCGCACTCAACTGTTAAATCATATTAGCACAGAAATTCGCAATTCCCTCAACTTAGACACAATTTTACAAAATGCAGTTAATGCAATTTTTGTGGAACTGAAAGTAGATATTTGTAGCTTTGGTTGGTATAACAATCATTCTGATTCCACCATATGGGAAGTAGTAAAGGAGCAGAAAAAGCCGGAATTTGCCAGTTGGATTGGTCATTATCAGTTAACAAATTTTCCCCGGCTATTTGAAATGATAATTAAGGAAGAATTCTATAGTTTGGATATTAGAAAATCAGAAGATAAAGAAGAAGTGGATTTTTGTCAGGGTATGGGGATTACGCTTTATTTAGCCTTACCCATTCATACAGCCAGCAAAATCGGCGCTTTTGAATTAGGTCGTAGCCAGGGAGATGAACCTTGGCAGGATGATGAGATTGACCTATTAAAAAACATTGCTAATCAAGTGGCGATCGCTATTCAACAAGCCCAACTTTATCAAGAATCCGAAGCCAAAAGCCAAGAAATTCAACGTGCTTATCGAGAACTTCAAAATACCCAAATCCAGTTAATTCAATCAGAAAAAATGTCAAGTTTGGGTCAATTAGTTGCCGGGGTTGCCCATGAAATCAACAACCCGGTTAGTTTTATTTATGGCAACTTAACCCACACCTGTCAATATACCGATGATTTATTATCCTTACTCCAATTATATCAACAATCTTATCCAGAAACTCCCACCCATATTAACGATTGTATCCAAGACATTGATTTAGATTTTATTAAAGAAGATTTACCAAAAATCATTAATTCCATGAAAACCGGAGCCGAGCGAATTCGTGATATTGTCAAATCCCTGCGAACCTTCTCCCGCTTAGACGAAGCTGAATTAAAAGCAGTAGACCTTCATGAAAATTTAGAAAGCACCCTAATTATCTTACAAAATCGGTTAAATGGGAGAGCCGGAAATACCCCCATAGAAGTGATTAAAGATTATGGTTATTTACCACATTATGAATGTTATATCGGCTTATTAAATCAGGTATTTATGAATTTATTAGCCAATGCTATACAGGCTATTGAGGAGCGAAAATCCCATCACAAAGACCCCGATTATGCTGGTAAAATAACCATTACTACATCTTTAGATTTACTGGCTATATTCATTTCCATTAAAGATAATGGCATCGGTATGAGTCCAGAAGTTCAAGACAAAATTTTTAACCCATTTTTCACCACCAAACCCATTGGTCAAGGCACAGGTATGGGATTACCCACCAGCTATCAGATTATCACCCAAAATCACCGAGGCGAGTTAAATTTTACCTCAGTGTTGGGGGAAGGAAGCGAATTTATGATTAAGCTACCTCTGAGTTGAGATAGCCTCTATCAAAAATCTCAGATCCCCTTAATCCCCCTCAATCCCCCAGTGAAGACTCTATACTAATCACCATTGCTTATGGAGTTTTCTCTTGAATATCTTATTTATGATTAAAACCCGACAGCGACGCAGCCTCCTGATGCTGTTTATAGCGGGTCTATGTTTCTGGTCTGCGATTACTACATTGCTACCCACCCTCCCTCTGTATATTGCCTATCTGGGGGGGACTAAGCAACAAATAGGCTTAGTTATGGGGGCTTTTGCCCTCGGACTGCTACCCTCCCGCGTCTTCCTAGGTCCCCTAGCAGATAAACGAGGCAGAAAGCTAGTATTGCTGATCGGGACAATAGTCGCGACGGTAGCACCCCTTGGCTATTTATTCGCTGATTCGATGCCGTTAATGGCTTTATTAAGGGCTTTTCATGGCATCAGCATAGCAGCCTTTACCATTGGCTACACAGCCTTAGTCACAGATTTAGCCCCGGAAAACCGTCGCGGCGAAATAGTGGGTTATATGAGCTTGGTAGCCCCCATTGGTATGGCTATTGGTCCAGCTTTAGGCGGTTTTATCCAGGCGGGAATGGGTTATGCTCCTCTGTTTATCAGTGGTACTGTTTTTGGGCTATTATCACTTTTGGCAATTTCTCAGGTATTAGAAGCCTCAAGGAACCCAGAACTTAGCGACCAGTCACAAGGTAAGGGATCACCGATCGCTAATTATCTCCAGCGTCTGGGAAGTCCGGCATTAAAAATCCCAGCCTTAGTTCTGTTGATGGTGGGGCTAATTTTTGGCACTTTAGTAACTTTTATCCCGCTATATATCCAAGATTCTGGGCTAAATCTTAATCCAGGGCTATTTTATAGCATGAAAGCGATCGCCAGTTTTGCCGTCCGTCTACCCATGGGTCGCGCCTCTGACCGCTATGGTCGGGGTATTTTTATCACCACAGGTCTGATATGTTATCTAGTTTCGATGTTCATCCTTGCGATCGCCAATAACAATTTTGATGTCTTGCTGGCTGCCTTGTTTGAAGGTACAGCCGCAGGAATTACCATTCCGATGATGTTAACCCTAATCGCCGATCGCTGTTTACCCCAGGAAAGAGGCCAATTTTTCTCAATTTGTTTAGGGGGATTTGATTTAGGATTAGCCCTAGCTGGGCCGATTTTCGGTTCCATCGCCGACGCTGTAGGATATCGTAACCTATTCACCATCAACACAGGTTTAGCCACCCTAGCCCTACTATTATTTATCACCCAGTCTAGTCGCAACCCGCGCGAATCTTTCCGATTTGCCCTTGGTCGTGGTAAAGATAGTTATGCTATTAACTGAGCTTTAACTGACTTTCTCAACACCGAACCCCTGGTATAATCATTACCATCAAGGATAAAAACATTGGCAATTTGAGTCACCGTGGAAGACCAACCTACCATCACCACAGAAGCACTACTACCAAAACAGCGCTGGCATATTTTCCCAGAACGCCCCGAAATTGCCCAGAGTCTATCTGAAACCACCGGGGTTCACCCTATTATTGCCCAAATCCTGATCAACCGGGGAATCGAAACCACAGAACAAGCCCAAGCCTTCCTTAACCCCGAATCCCAAACTCTCCCGGAACCTATGGAGGAGTTCCCCGACTTACCCAAAACCCTCCAATTGTTGCAAAATGCCATTGAAAATCAACAAAAAATTGCCATCTGTGGGGACTATGATGCTGATGGGATGACGAGTACAGCCTTATTAATTAGAGCCCTTTCTCAATTAGGCGCAGATATTACATCAGCAATTCCTAGTCGGATGCAAGAAGGCTATGGTATTAATAATCGCATTGTCGAGGAATTTCACGAGCAGGGTATCTCCATAATTATCACTGTGGATAATGGTATTTCTGCCGTCGGTCCGGTGGCTAGGGCGAAAGAATTGKGGCTAACTGTGATTATCACAGACCACCATGATCTTCCCCCCAAACTCCCTAACGCTGATKCTATTCTCAATCCCAAATTACTGCCAAAAATTTCCCCATATTATGGCTTGGCTGGAGTTGGTGTAGCTTATATATTAGCCCTATCCTTAGCTAAACTCCGAGGAGAAAGGGAGAGTTTGCGCTGGCAGTTATTGGAACTATTTACCCTAGGAACTATCGCTGATATGGCTCCTTTAAATGGAGTAAATCGCCGTTGGATAAAACGGGGTTTGAAAATTTTGCCGCAGTCTAAAATTTCGGGAGTTCAAGCATTAATTCAAATAGCAGGATTGGCTAACCAACAGCCGAATTTAACCAATTCTACTACTCCGATGAAACCAGAAGATATCGGCTTTCGCCTCGGACCTCGGATTAATGCGATCGGACGCATTGGGAATCCCCAGGTGGTGATTGAACTTTTAACTACTGACCACATGGGAACTGCATTAGAACAGGCGAAAGAGTGCGAAGAAACTAACCTACTACGCAAAGAGCTTTGTGCTGATATTGAACAGGAAGCTATTGATTGGTATGAAAATAGTAATATTAATCTTGAACAAGAACGGGTTTTAGTTCCCTGTCAAAAAAATTGGCATCATGGAGTTATTGGAATTGTGGCTTCCCGACTGGTGGAACGCTACGGAGTTCCGGTGTTTATTTGTACTTATGAAGATGAGGAAAATCTGCGGGGGTCGGCGCGGGGTATTCCGGAATTTCATGTGTTTGAAGCACTGCAATTTTGTCAAGATATCCTCGGTAAATTTGGCGGACATAAAGCGGCTGGTGGCTTTTCTTTACCGGCGGCTAATTTGCCTAAGTTTAAACAGCGTTTGAGTGAATTTGCTCATCAATGTCTGCAAGTGGAACATCTTCGACCTTTAGTTAATGTTGATGTCCGTATAAATTTGATGGATATTAAAGATAAATTATATGACCACATTGATAAAATACAACCATGTGGAGTTGCCAATAGTGAGCCGGTTTTTTGGACTCCTAAGCTGCGAGTCCTTCATCAAAAAATAGTGGGGAAAAGTCATATTAAACTAACTTTATCTCAAGATTTGCCACCGGAAATAACTATGGCTGTTTTACCTACTATATCTGCGATCGCCTGGCGGTGGGCTGATTATTTTCCCCTCCCTTCCCTCCTGGATTTTGCTTATAAATTACGGAAAAATACCTGGAATAATCAAACGGCGATCGAGTTAGAAATTGTGGGGGTGAGACTTCCGGAAAACCCGGTTCCTCTAAATCGCCGCCTGGCTGAATTTAATTATTGCGATCGCACTTACAAGTGTAATATAACTCCTATTGGAGACAACTGGGAATTAAGAATTCGCAACCAAAAGGGAGAGGTTCTAGCTATTCAAACTGGACAAAAAACCGGGTTATTAGGAATTAGTCGCTCACAAGCCAAAACTGTTGATATTTCGCACCCCTTTTTCATGAAATTAATCGAAGCCGCCCAAGCCGCCCTGGGTGTTAAATTACCATTTTTTAATAATTAACCACCTGAAATCAAAGACCCTTGTAGGGGCGGGTTCCACTGTCAATTAAATTTCCCACAAATAACATTACTAAACCCGCCCCTAAACCCGCCCCACCCAACCAGATAATTAATTATTAATTATCCATTGTCCATTGTCCATTGTCCATTGTCCATTAATTCCCGCTTTGAGGAGATAATTGATAACTATTCAAGCAGAGATTAGATTATTATGCTATACCAAAAGTAGCGATAGCATTGATGTAAATTGATGAATCATAACACTATGACCCAAAACCCGCTTTTAATCGGAAAAGGACTTCCCCCCTTTGCAGATATTACCACAGATCATGTAGTCCCAGGAATCACCCAACTTTTAGAGGAACTAGAAACCACCCTTAGTCAACTAGAAGAAAACCCCGAACCCACCTGGTCAGGATTAGTGGAACCTCTCCAGGAACTCCAAGAACGTCTGTTGTGGAGTTGGGGTATAATTAATCATCTGATGGGGGTTAAAAATAGCCCAGAACTGCGAGAAGCCCATCAAACAGTACAACCCCTAGTAGTTAAATTTATCAACCGCCTGAACCAAAGCCAACCCCTATACAAGGCATTTAAAGCCTTAGCAGAATCACCCGATTGGGACTCCCTAGAACCCGCCCAAAAACGGATTGTAGAAGCCACTATTAGGGATGCTGAATTATCTGGGGTAGGATTAACCGGAGAAATATGCGATCGCTTCAACGCTATTCAACTAGAATTAGCCGAACTAGCTACCCAATTTTCTAACCAAGTTATTGACGCAACCAAAGCCTTTAGCCTCACCCTAACCACCCCAGAAGAAATAGACGGTTTACCCCCCAGCTTACTCAGTCTCGCCGCCCAAGCCGCCAGAGAAGCCGGAGAAGAAAACGCCACCCCAGAAAACGGACCCTGGCGAATTACCCTAGACTTTCCTAGTTTTGGGCCGTTTCTTAAATATAGCACCCGCCGAGATTTACGCGAAACCGTATATCGCGCTTATATCAGTCGCGCATCCGAGGGAGAACTTAACAATTTTCCCTTAATTGAACGGATTTTAGAACTGCGTAAAGAAAAGTCAGAAATTCTAGGTTTTTCCAGTTATGCAGAACTGAGTTTAGCTAGTAAAATGGCTCCCGATGTCGCCGCCGTTGAAGAACTCTTAGAAGAATTGCGAACAGTTAGCTATGATGCAGGAGTTCAGGAATTTGAAGACCTTAAAGCCTATGCTAAATCCCAAGGAGAAACAGCCGACCTGAAACATTGGGATATTAGCTTTTGGTCAGAACGCCAAAGGTCAGAAAAATTTGCCTATACAGATGAAGAACTGCGCCCCTATTTTCCCCTCAATCAAGTTCTGGATGGCTTGTTTGGACTGGTGCGGCGTATCTTTAATATTACCATTACACCCGCTGATGGTTTAGCCCCAATTTGGCATCCTGATGTCCGCTATTTTCAAGTAGCTGATAACCAGGAAAATGCGATCGCCTATTTTTACCTAGACCCCTACAGTCGTCCCGCCGAAAAACGAGGCGGCGCTTGGATGGCTGACTGCATTAACCGCGCCAAAATCATCGAAGATGGCATCACTAAAATTCGCCTTCCCGTCGCCTATTTACAATGTAATCAGACCCCCCCTGTAGACGGAAAACCCAGTTTAATGACCTTCTCCGAGGTAGAAACCCTATTCCATGAATTTGGTCATGGTTTACAACATATGCTGACCACCGTTGATTATCCCGGTGCATCCGGTATTAATAATGTAGAGTGGGATGCAGTGGAATTACCCAGCCAATTTATGGAAAACTGGTGTTATGATCGCTCTACATTATTTGGGATGGCTAAACATTACGAAACCGGGGAAACTCTCCCAGAACATTATTACCAAAAAATACTCGCCTCTCGCAATTATATGAGTGGTACAGCCATGTTACGACAAATTCATTTTTCCTCTGTAGATTTGGAATTACACCACCGTTACCAACCCGGTGGTAAAGAAACTGTCAATGATGTACGTCAACGCATTGCGGCTCAAACCACGGTTTTACCACCTCTTCCCGAAGACGCATTTTTATGTAGTTTCGGTCATATTTTTGCCGGAGGATATGCCGCCGGATATTACAGCTACAAATGGGCTGAAGTTCTCAGCGCCGACGCTTTTGCCGCCTTTGAGGAAGCTGGATTAGATAATGATTCCGCCGTGGTTTCTATTGGGGAAAAATTCCGCAATACGGTATTAGCCCTAGGCGGAAGTTTGCACCCTATGGAAGTCTTTAAATCTTTCCGAGGGCGAGAACCTAGTACCAAACCATTACTGATTCATTCGGGGTTAGTTACCGCTAGTTAAAATCAGCTTAGTCTCCCGGAAAATTGGTGCGTCAGATACCTATGACGCACCTCCCCCATAACTGGACACCCACAATATTTATAGGGCTGTATTTTCATCGGGAATCGAACCATCTGGCATAATTGTACCTTCTAAAAGAACACCCCGTAAATTAGCATTAACTAAATTAGCCCCTTCTAAGTTAGCGTGACTGAGATTAGTAGGTTTTTGAAATTCTCGGAAATAGAAACTATGCAGGTCAGCTTCCCTCAAATTACTATCAGCTAAATTAGCATATTCTAAGTTGGCACTTTGTAAACTAGCCTGCTGTAAATCAGCACTAATTAGGTTAGACCCCCAGAGTGTGGCTTCGATTAAATTAGCACTGGTTAAATTAGCTCCCTGTAAATCAGCTAAGGTTAAATTAGCTTTTAATAGTTCGGAATTACTGAGATTAGCACTCATCAAATTAGCATGATTGAGGTCGGCTTCAAAAAGTTTGGCTCCCTGTAAATTAGCCCCCTGTAATTTGGCTCCACCTAGTCGCGCTCTCTGTAATATAGCATTTTGTAAATTGGCTCCTTGCAAATTGGCCCTAGTTAGGTTAGCACCAGTCAGATCAAGTTCTTGGAGATCAGCACCCTGTAGATCACACACTTTCCACAAGAATGAGACACAGACATTCTGTTTAAGTAAGCGATCGCGATCAGATAAATTGGCAGCATTGACGGGGGTCATCAATCCCCAGGTCAGTGCAATACAGAGTAGAATTGATATTGCCAATTTTCGCAGTTTCATTATCCTTAAATTAAATAGATCATTACATTCTATGATAACGTTTATGTGTATAACATAACCGGAAGTGCGATCGCCAGAATTATCATAATTATTAATCCACCCAGGAGGGTTATGATTAAGGAAAGCTAAATTGCAGGTGCCTATACTAATGTCAAACCAAGTGTCAAAGCAAATATCCCCTAGTTCCAACTCTTCTAACTCCTTTGAATCCCAAGTTTCCCCCTGGTTAACCCCTCTAACTTACTTGATCATGGGTCGAATTTTCATGCCTCTATATTTCCAAAAAATTGAAGTAGAGGGTCAAGAGCATATTCCAGCCGAAGGACCAGTAATTTTAGCCCCCACCCACCGTTCGCGATGGGACCCCCTCGTCCTAGGCTACGTTGCGGGAAGGTCAGTTACAGGGCGAGATTTGCGATCGATGGTTTTATCGGAGCAAACCCAAGGACTCCAGGGGTGGTTTGTCAAAAAGTTGGGAGGATTTCCGGTTAATCGCGAAAATCCAGGAACCGCCAGCATTAGATATAGTGTCGAACTTCTCCAAAATCAGGAAATGTTGGTGCTGTTTCCAGAGGGACATATTTTTCAAGATAATCAAATTCACCCGATTAAATCAGGTGTAGCCAGAATTGCACTACAAGCGATCGCTAATCAACCCAATTGTAAGTTACCAATTATTCCCATCGCCATTGGTTATGATCGACAACCTCCCATTTCTAAAGGAACGCGAGTTAAGGTAAAAATTGGCGCTCCCATTTGGGTTTACACAGAAGATGGTGAATCAAAAAAAACAGCCACCAAAAGGATTACAGCTAATTTAGAACAGGCTTTAAAAATACTGTTTTCTGACTCCCTACAGACTAGCCACAACCGCCCGTAGATTGGGATATAATGCTAATATGTTCGACAATGTTTGCAAGTTCCTAGCTGAGACGTTTCCGGCGGATTTAGCCCAGTGGTTATTGGGAGAACCGATTCCCCTAACTGAACTCAGCCCGTCGGAACTTTCCCTAGAACCAATTCGGGCTGATAGTCTCATCTTGCTGAAATCAGAGGGAGTCATCCTTCATCTGGAATTTCAGACGCAACCGGACCCAACTATTCCGTTTCGGATGTTGGATTATTGGGTGCGGGTCTATCGTCGTTTCCCAGAGTGCCAAATGCGGCAAGTGGTGATTTATTTAAGGGAAAGTTCCTCGGATTTAGTCTACCAAACCCAGCTAGAAATAGCTCAAACTCGTCATAAATTTCAGGTAATTAGACTCTGGGAAGAAYCTGTAGATACGTTTATAAATGTGCCGGGATTATTACCTTTTGCGATACTAGCTCAAACGGGCGATCGCCAAAGGTTATTAGAGCGGGTAGCTGAACAAATTAATGCGATCGCTGACCGGAGAACCCAAAATAACGTGGCAGCATCGACAGCGATTCTGGCGGGTTTGGTATTAGACAAAGTGTTGATTAAACGATTATTGAGGCAAGAAATTATGCAAGAATCAGTAATTTATCAAGACATTTGGGAAGAAGCCCTTGAACGAGGATTACAACAGGGATTACAACAGGGGGTGACTGAAGGAGAAAAAGCCCTAATTTTACGGCTGCTAAATAGGAGATTAGGCAGTTTACCAGAAACGGTCATTGGTCAAATCAATCAGTTACCATTACCCGCATTAGAGGAGTTAGGAGAAGCATTACTAGACTTTTCGGAGATAGATGATTTGCTGGAATGGCTACAAAGCCATCAGCCCGAATAAATATCAACGGGAATTTCCACCTGGGGGTAATTTACTAATTACCCCAACATGATCAGGATTACAGCTAATTTAGAACAGGCTTGAAAAATACTCTTTTCTGACTCCTTACAGACTCCCCACAACCGCCCGTAGATTGGGATATAATGCTAATATGTTCGACAATGTTTGCAAGTTCCTAGCTGAGACGTTTCCGGCGGATTTAGCCCAGTGGTTATTGGGAGAACCGATTCCCCTAACTGAACTCAGCCCGTCGGAACTTTCCCTAGAACCAATTCGGGCTGATAGTCTGATCTTGCTGAAATCAGAGGGAGTCATCCTTCATCTCGAATTTCAGACGCAACCGGACCCAACTATTCCGTTTCGGATGTTGGATTATTGGGTGCGGGTCTATCGTCGTTTCCCGGAGTGCCAAATGCGGCAAGTGGTGATTTATTTAAGGGAAAGTTCCTCGGATTTAGTCTACCAAACCCAGCTAGAAATAGCTCAAACTCGTCATAAATTTCAGGTAATTAGACTCTGGGAAGAACCTGTAGATACGTTTATAAATGTGCCGGGATTATTACCTTTTGCGATACTAGCTCAAACGGGCGATCGCCAAAGGTTATTAGAGCGGGTAGCTGAACAAATTAATGCGATCGCTGACCGGAGAACCCAAAATAACGTGGCAGCATCSACAGCGATTCTGGCGGGTTTGGTATTAGACAAAGTGTTGATTAAACGATTATTGAGGCAAGAAATTATGCAAGAATCAGTAATTTATCAAGACATTTGGGAAGAAGCCCTTGAACGAGGATTACAACAGGGATTACAACAGGGATTACAACAGGGATTACAAGAAGGATTACAACAGGGRGTGACTGAAGGAGAAAAAGCCCTAATTTTACGGCTGCTAAATAGGAGATTAGGCAGTTTGCCAGAAACGGTCATAGGTCAAATCAATCAGTTATCATTACCGGCATTAGAGCAGTTAGGAGAAGCATTACTAGACTTTTCGGAGATAGATGATTTAGTGGGATGGCTAGTCTCAAACGCGCCATAAATTTCAGGTAATTAGACTCTGGGAAGAATCTGTAGATACGTTTATAAATGTGCCGGGATTATTACCTTTTGCGATACTAGCTCAAACGGGCGATCGCCAAAAGTTATTAGAGCGGGTGGCTGAAAAAATTAATGCGATCGCTGACCGGAGAACCCAAAATAACGTGGCAGCATCCACAGCGATTCTGGCGGGTTTGGTATTAGACAAAGTGTTGATTAAACGATTATTGAGGCAAGAAATTATGCAAGAATCAGTAATTTATCAAGACATTTGGGAAGAAGCCCTTGAACGAGGATTACAACAAGGATTACAACAAGGATTACAACAGGGATTACAMGAAGGATTACAAGAAGGATTACAACAGGGATTACAAGAAGGATTACAACAGGSATTACAACAAGGATTACTAMAWRKWTWWCAAGACATTTGGGAAGAAGCCCTTGAACRRGGATTACAACAGGGATTACAACAGGGATTACAACAGGGGGCAACCGAAGGAGAAAAAGCCCTAATTTTCCGGCTGCTAAATAGGAGATTAGGCAGTTTACCAGAAACGGTCATAGGTCAAATCAATCAGTTACCATTACCCGCATTAGAGGAGTTAGGAGAAGCATTACTAGACTTTTCGGAGATAGATGATTTGGTGGGATGGCTACAAAGCCATCAGCCCGAATAAATATCAACCGGAATTTCCGCCTTGGGGTAATTTACTAATTACCCCAACATGATSRSGATTACAGCTAATTTATAACAGGCTTGAAAAATACTTTTTTCTGACTCCCTACAGACTCCCCACAACCGCCCGTAGATTGGGATATAATGCTAATATGTTCGACAATGTTTGTAAGTTCCTAGCTGAGACGTTTCCGGCGGATTTAGCCCAGTGGTTATTGGGAGAACCGATTCCCCTAACTGAACTCAGCCCGTCGGAACTTTCCCTAGAACCAATTCGGGCTGATAGTCTCATCTTGCTGAAATCAGAGGGAGTCATCCTTCATCTGGAATTTCAGACGCAACCAGACCCAACTATTCCGTTTAGGATGTTAGATTATTGGGTGCGGGTCTATCGTCGTTTCCCGGAGTGCCAAATGCGGCAAGTGGTGATTTATTTAAGGGAAAGTTCCTCGGATTTAGTCTACCAAACCCAGCTAGAAATAGCTCAAACTCGCCATAAATTTCAGGTAATTAGACTCTGGGAAGAATCTGTAGATACGTTTATAAATGTGCCGGGATTATTACCTTTTGCGATACTAGCTCAAACGGGCGATCGCCAAAAGTTATTAGAGCGGGTGGCTGAAAAAATTAATGCGATCGCTGACCGGAGAACCCAAAATAACGTGGCAGCATCGACAGCGATTCTGGCGGGTTTGGTATTAGACAAAGTGCTGATTAAACGATTATTGAGGCAAGAAATTATGCAAGAATCAGTAATTTATCAAGACATTTGGGAAGAAGCCCTTGAACGAGGATTACAACGAGGATTACAACAGGGATTACAACAGGGATTACAACAGGGGGCAACCGAAGGAGAAAAATCCCTAATTTTCCGGCTGCTAAATAGGAGATTAGGCGGTTTACCAGAAACGGTCATCGGTCAAATCAATCAGTTACCATTACCCGCATTAGAGGAGTTAGGAGAAGCATTACTAGACTTTTCGGAGATAGATGATTTGCTGGAATGGCTACAAAGCCATCAGCCCGAATAAATATCAACCGGAATTTCCGCCTAGGGGTAATTTACTAATTACCCCAACATGATGGCGATTACAGCTAATTTATAACAGGCTTGAAAAATACTTTTTTCTGACTCCCTACAGACTCCCCACAACCGCCCGTAGATTGGGATATAATGCTAATATGTTCGACAATGTTTGTAAGTTCCTAGCTGAGACGTTTCCGGCGGATTTAGCCCAGTGGTTATTGGGAGACCCGATTCCCCTAA
>NZ_PKGG01000410.1:0-2048 GCF_046480465.1 Arthrospira sp. PCC 8006 | reverse complement strand
GCATTGCAGCCCTATTTCACTCCTAAACGTCTCGCACATCGCCGTTACTCTTAACGYCCTGATTTCTCAGTTGGTTTATGACCTTGAGTTCCCTGCCTTGCTTAGATTTCTCCAAGCGTCGGGACATATAAACAGTTATGGGATGGTCAGGGTTGCGAATCCCTTATATTCCACCAAGGGGTGGAAGTCCCACTAGGATGTTATTTCAGGCATTGCAGCCTTATTTGACTCCTAAACGTCTCGCACATCATCAATATGATAGAAACCGCCACCTTTGCAGCCGGATGTTTTTGGGGAGTCGCCGCCAAATTTAGTCAGATCAACGGCGTAATTGAAACCGCCACCGGATATATGGGGGGACATTTTCCCCACCCATCTTATTTAGATGTAGCCGCCAGAATTACAGGTCATGCAGAAGTGGTACAGCTTCAATATAATCGTGATCTAGTTTCCTACGAACAACTATTAGAAGTCTTTTGGCAAATTCATGACCCCACCTCCCTAAACCGCCAAGGTCCTGACCGAGGTGAACAATACCGATCAGCAATTTTTTATCATAATTCCCAACAGGAACAAATCGCCAGAAAATCCAAACATCAACTGCAAATATCAGGAACCTATCCGCGACCTATTGTTACCGAAATTAAACCCGCATCCGAATTTTACCCCGGTTCCGGTGGTCCTTAAAATTAGATACTATATCGCCAATCAATCCACTGCGTCAATGGTCATCATGATCAATTCTCAGAAGACCTCCTAGCAGTAATTTCAATTATATATGGGTGATAGCTATTAGGTTCATAGGAACCCACCCAAATTTCATACCTACCAGATAACCACTGACCGATAATTCCTGGGTTCATACCAATTAAGTCATCATTACACCAACTCCCCCCTGGTCCCCTAACCACAATTACCGTGTCTTCATTGCTTTTAACCGTCAGACTCAGATGGTTAAAAAACTCAGTTAAAACCAGGGTATGGTCTGGCTTTTGATCCACATAACCGATACAGGAACCCGTTGGCGTTTCCTCTCTACCCGCAATATCTTGACTCCTCACCGGACCCCCACTCAGTCCCCTAAGAATCATTGGATCTGGTTCAAAATTCGGTGATAGCGTCACGTTTTCAAACATTAAGGTTGGGTTAGAACCCTGAGAATAAGCCACCCCTGAACTATTGACAAATAACCCAACAACTGCCACCATTGAGCTAAATATCATGCTTTTGGTTGGCTCAATTTCCATCAGTCTGTCTCCTTATATCACACAATTTGAGATAACTATATTATAGTTATAATTAGCTTTTAATTATCCGGCTATCATCCCTATGGCCCTGGGGAAGGTCTGGTAGCGCTATTTGAGACTTACAGAATCATGAATAATAGCTGATTAATAGCTATCCCGATTACAACAATCCCCTGTCTTATGTTGAAGACAGGGGAATCATAATATACGGAAGTTACCTAACTTCTAGTTGTATCAAGTCCGTTTTAGCTAGGTGTTATTGACTGATTAACCGGACTTGAGATTTACCATGTTTGACGTTGTGTAATTAGAGCTGCAATTAACATTTTTACCAGTAAATAAATGCCAATATTTTTTAGCAATAATTATCCTGATAAATAGTCACTCTAAACAGTATTAATTTTCCCCAAACACATCTTTCTTAAACTCGCGCCACTTATTAACCAGTTCTTCACGAGTTTCGCTCCGCAGTAAATAGCGATAGACAAACCATCCAGAGAATCCAATTCCCACCATTTCTAAACTGGGTTTAACTAGGGGGATTTGATTAATAATATCAATCACCCCAACTAACACCCGCAGGGTTACAAACAACACAATAATCAGAATTACAGTTGTTAGCGGACGGTAGTATTCACTGAAAAACTTACTAAAGTTTTCTGGTAAATTCGAGAAAAAGTCCAGGACCTTTTCTTTAATCGCTGTCACATCTACTTCCGGCATATCTACACCCCCCTCAAGTGTGGGTTCGGTAGTTATAGCAGCAGGTTGAGCAGCGGCTACAGGTTCCGGTTTGGGTTC
>NZ_PKGG01000686.1:0-208 GCF_046480465.1 Arthrospira sp. PCC 8006 | reverse complement strand
ATGGTTTCAGGATATCCATCAACTCCTGTTCATTGATAACTTTGCGATAATAAGCATTAGCTCTACTAATATAAATTTTACTAGAGTAATTGCATCGATTATCCTCTTCCAGTAATGGATGTTTTAAAACTAAATTTTTGACAAAATCACAAGCCCATTTTGATAGTCCAATGTCGCACCTTGCCTACACCAAAATGGGCTTGTGATT
>NZ_PKGG01000537.1:0-521 GCF_046480465.1 Arthrospira sp. PCC 8006 | reverse complement strand
TTGAACCGGAAAATCAGATTTGCGTTGATTCTATATGTTACCAATCTTTACCAGGGGTTGACCCACAGGCTAATTTTCGCGATACTGATTTTAATGCCTTAGAACCTGGTCAACTCTGGCGGTTTACCCTTGACCTCACTACCGGACAGGTTCAGCGTCAATTAATAGAATCTCGCTGTTGTGAATTTCCTACTACTCACCCTAATTCTGTTGGTCGCCCTTATCGATATCTCTACGCCGCCGCCGCCCATAATAGCCAAGGAAATGCACCCCTTCAGGCGATTATTAAGTTTGACCTCGAAACCGGTTCGCGTCAACTTTGGACTGCCGCACCACACGGCTTTACCGGAGAACCTGTCTTTGTTCCCCGTCCTCATGCTACCTCCGAAGATGATGGCTGGTTATTGACTCTCGTTTATGATGCACAACACCACCGCTCTGATGTCGTTATTTTGGATGCGAAAAACCTTGAAAAAAATGCGATCGCTACCCTACACCTTCAACACCATATCCCCTATGGT
>NZ_PKGG01000406.1:0-2092 GCF_046480465.1 Arthrospira sp. PCC 8006 | reverse complement strand
GTCCGAATTTGGCGTTGTTGGGGTTGTTGGTAGTGCCGGAGTCGGAAACCCCACAAAGCGCTCGTGATTTGTTGAATGTTGAGGCGAGTGAGGAGGTATTTCGGCGACGGTTGGATTTGGTAGAAAGTATACTGGTGAGTAAGTTTCCACAGTTGAGCTTGGAGGAGATACGGGAAATGTTGGATATTACCCAGGTTAGGCTTGAGGATACCCGGTTTTATCGGGATGTGTTGCAGAAGGGCCGCGAAGAAGGCCGCGAAGAAGGTCGCGAAGAAGGTCGCGAAGAAGCACAGACGGAGATGCTGTTGCGACAGTTAACCCGTCGCTGTGGTGAGTTGTCGGATATGCAACGGCAACAGGTGATATCTCTCAACTCGGGTCAAAAGGATGAGTTGGCAGAGGCTTTGTTAGATTTTCGGGGGATGGAGGATTTAGTGCGCTGGTTGCAGACAGATGAAAACTGACAAACTTATCCCAAACCAACTCAGAATTGAAGAAACCCGGTTTTTTTGACAAAGACAAACCCCGTTTCTGGAAACAAGCGATCGCCTTCCCAACCACCCAGGAGTCACATATTCCTGTAGGGGCGGGTTCAACAGCCTATATTCTTCTTCACCAGCAGCGATATAAACCCGCCCCGTTTTTTGACAAACCCCGTTTCTGGAAACAAGCGATCGCCTTCCCAACCACCCAGGGGTCACATATTCCTGTAGGGGCGGGTTCAACAGCCTATATTCTTCTTCACCAGCAGCGATATAAACCCGCCCCGTTTTTTGAAAAACCCCGTTTCTGGAAACAAGCGATCGCCTTAATCAAAGCCTTAATCAAAGCCTTAATCAAAGCCTTAATCAAAACCTTAATCAAATTGGACTCAGTAGCAGCCCCGTCCCAAAAGATGAAAACTGACAAACTATTTTATCGCATTTTCCTATGGCAACCGGAACTGATTGCTGAGTTAGTGCCGGGCATTCCCATGGACTGCCAATTTGATTATAGCGCTCCGGTGGTCAAAGAACAGGAACAGCGTATTGATGGCTTATTTACCCCTGTGGGGGATGATAACCCAGATTTGCCCTTGGTGTTCGTGGAAGCGCAAATGCAGCCTGATAGGGGATTCTACGGTCGCTTTTTTCGGGAAGTGTTTATGTATCTGGGACAATATGAGGTGAGCCGACCTTGGCGGGGGCTATTGATTTTCTCCAGTCGCAGCCAGGGGTTTGGGGTGGAGACTCCCTATCGCCTGCTATTAGATAATTTGGTGGAAAGGCTTTATCTCGAAGACTTGATTGGTAGGTCGGATTTGAGTCCGAATTTGGCGTTGTTGCGGTTGTTGGTATTGCCGGAGTCGGAAACCCCACAAAGCGCTCGTGATTTGTTGAATGTTGAGGCGAGTGAGGAGGTATTTCGGCGACGGTTAGATTTGGTAGAAAGTATACTGGTGAGTAAGTTTCCACAGTTGAGTTTGGAGGAGATACGGGAAATGTTGGATATTACCCAGGTTAGGCTTGAGGATACCCGGTTTTATCGGGATGTGTTGCAGAAGGGTCGCGAAGAAGGTCGCGAAGAAGGTCGCGAAGAAGGTCGCGAAGAAGGTCGCGAAGAAGGTCGCGAAGAAGCACAGACCCAGATGCTGTTGCGACAGTTAACCCGTCGCTGTGGTCAGTTGTCGGATATGCAACGGCAACAGGTGATATCTCTCAACTCGGGTCAAAAGGATGAGTTGGCGGAGGCTTTGTTAGATTTTCGGGGGCTGGAGGATTTAGTGCACTGGTTGCAGAGCATATGATGGTGTGAATCCATTATAGAATTTTTCTCAATATATTCATCAAGCGATCGCCTTAATCAAAGCCGTAATCAAAGCCGTAATCAAATTGGACTGAGTACCAGCCCCGTCCCAACATATGAAAACTGACAAACTATTTTATCGCATTTTCCTATGGCAACCGGAACTGATTGCTGAGTTAGTTCCTGGCATTCCCATGGACTGCCAATTTGATTATAGCGCTCCGGTGGTCAAAGAACAGGAACAGCGTATTGATGGCTTATTTACCCCGTGGGGGATGATAACCCAGATTTGCCCTTGGTGTTCGTG
>NZ_PKGG01000587.1:0-392 GCF_046480465.1 Arthrospira sp. PCC 8006 | reverse complement strand
CGGTGGGGCGGGTTTATTAAAACCCGGGTGGGSATGGATGATTGACGGCGGTGGGGCGGGTTTATTAAAACCCGGGTGGGGATGGATGATTGA
This sequence comes from Arthrospira sp. PCC 8006, assembly GCF_046480465.1. Lineage (NCBI taxonomy): Bacteria > Bacillati > Cyanobacteriota > Cyanophyceae > Oscillatoriales > Microcoleaceae > Arthrospira > Arthrospira sp. PCC 8006. The sequence goes on along the minus strand of NZ_PKGG01000587.1, from coordinate 299 downwards.
CGGCAGAACCCGCCCCTACAATTAATTATCGGCGGTGGGGCGGGTTTATTAAAACCCGGGTGGGGATGGATGATTGACCGCAGAACCCGCCCCTACAATTATCAATTATGGGCTAATTATCGGCGGTGGGGCGGGTTTATTAAAACCCGGGTGGGGATGGATGATTGACGGCAGAACCCGCCCCTACAATTAATTATGGGCTAATTATCGGCGGTGGGGCGGGTTTACCAAAACCCGGGTGGGGATGGATGATTGACGGCAGAACCCGCCCCTACAATTAATTATGGGCTAATTATCGG
>NZ_PKGG01000034.1:0-33999 GCF_046480465.1 Arthrospira sp. PCC 8006 | reverse complement strand
CCTGTTGGTTGAGGAGTTTCTCCCCACCTCCAATCCATATGACTAAAAAAAGTGATGCTACTTCCACTTGGTGGAGGATTACAGCATCCCCCGCTACCCATTTGTCTGTCGAACTCTTCAACGCTGTACTTTTCATTAGCTTTTATGGTACAACCGATATTGCCATTTCCGCCATTTCCATTGTCTGAATCATCATCTGAATCATCATCTGAACTATCGCCTGGTCGCCTTCCTTTATCATCATCTACCTCGTCACCGCTATTAGGACCGCCAAAACCTCTACCAGCGCCACCCTTTCCCCTAGGTTTTTTTCCTCCCTTTGGTTCATCTCTGTTTGGTGGTTCCTTGACAGTTGCCTCTTTTTTAATATCCTCTCTTTTTTCCCTTTCTTCAGCTTCTCTTTTTTTGTGATATTCATCTGCATCCCAGTATTCAGGAGCTACATATTTAGAATCACTTATAAATTTGTTTCGAGTATCTAATTCCCTCCCGTATKGGTCTCCAGTCCAACCTCGAAACGGGTCTCCTAGTTTACCGGGGTCATCGTTTAATCTAAAGGGAGCTGTGTCATATCTAACTCCCGAGCGAGGTCTAACCTTTGGTTTGTCTCTAATCGTCCGTCTGTCTCTAACCATATTAACGTTTTGTACTAAGTTTAATAGTATTATATGATAGTATAATTATGTTACTAAATCCATTAAATAAGGGAAATCATGAGAGGTGTTAAAAATATCGCGGCTAATATAAACGCTGCTAACTGGAGTAACGCCATAGAGTTATTTAACGGGACTATTTTAGAATCATTAATAACAGTGGCTATKAAAAAAGGTTCTTTGGTGGTGAACTCTTCCCAAGGGGGCGGCAGTAAGGATACTTGGGTTTTATTCTAATCTTGGCGGTAACTTTGTTAGCCACAATTGTCGTTACATTTTGAGTCGAAAAAACTATGCTCAGTCGTGTTGCTGATTCTATCTATTGGCTGAATTGCTATATAGAAAGGGCTGAAAATATTGCCCGATTTGTTGATGTTAACCAAAATTTGTTGTTGGACTCTCCTTCGGGAATGAAGCAACAATGGCGACCTTTGGTGTTAACTACTGGGGATTTAGAACTGTTTAAGGAACGCTACGGAGAGGCGACCGCTGAAAATGTGATTCAATTCCTGACTTTTGATAATCAGTATCCTAACTCGATTTTATCTTGTCTGCGGTTGGCGCGACAAAATGCGCGATCTGTCCGGGAAATTATTTCCTCGGAAATGTGGGAACAGGTCAATGAGTTTTATATGATGGTGCGAGATGCTGCTATGGGGGATAGCTCCTATTATTTGCCGGAGTTTTTTAATCAGGTGAAGCAGCAAGCCCATTTATTTGTTGGGGTTATGGATGCGACTATGACTCATAATGAGGGCTGGCATTTTGGAAGGATGGGAAGAATGCTAGAAAGGGCTGATAAAACTTCTCGGATTCTGGATGTTAAATATTTCATTTTGCTGCCTTCTGTGGAGGATGTGGGCACTACATTGGATGAAATTCAGTGGATCGCTTTGCTGAAATCTGCTAGTGCTTATGAGATGTATCGTAAACGCCGACAACACCGGATTACCCCTTTTGGTGTGGTAGAATTTCTGATTTTGGATCGGGAATTTCCTCGCTCGATTCAGTATTGCATATTACAGGCAGAGCGATCGCTTCAACATATTACCGGAACTAGGCCGGGAACTTGGAAAAATCCCGTAGACCTGGAGTTGGGACGTTTGCGATCGGAGTTGGACTATATCATGATTGATGAGATTATGAATCGGGGATTACATGAATTTCTCGATAATTTGCAAACCCGGATTAATATGATTCAAGAGAAAACGTTTGAAACATTTTTTGCCCTGGAACCTATGCCGGAAACAGCTAGTCAAAGTCAAGTAAGTTGACAGTGATATAATTATGCCTCTCTCCTTCCCCACCTATTCCCACTAACTGGGGGGTGGGGTGGGGCTGTACCTCGTCAGCCCTGTTCCTAATTGAAATACCCCTGACACAGTGATGATTTATAAGATTGTTCATACCACCATATACACCTATACTAAGTATGTGGAATTAACCCCCCATATCGTCCGCTTACGACCCCGTTCTGATGCCTTTCAGACTCTACAGAATTTTGCTATTGATGTGGTTCCCGAACCGAAAGGAATTTCGGCAATTGTTGACCTAAATGGTAATGATGTCCTGAAATTGTGGTTTGATGAACCCACGAAAGAATTAAAGATTAAAGTCAGTTCCCAAGTGGAAACCTATTGTAATAACCCCTTTAACTATTTGCTGGAACCTTGGGCGATGAGATTGCCGATCGCCGATTATCCGGCACCGATTTTAAGACATTTACAGCCTTATATAGAAGGGAGAGTTGACCCGGCGGCGGTGCAATTAGCCCAGGAAATTTGGCATGGTTCCCGGGGGGAAGTTCTCACGTTTTTAAGTGATTTAAATCAACGGATTTATCGAACTTGTCGCTATACTATTCGGGAAACTGGGGCGGCTTTCCCCCCCGGAATTACTTGGAGACAGCAAGCGGGTTCCTGTCGAGATCTGACGGTTTTATTTATGGAGGCTTGTCGGGCGATGGGTTTGGCGACTCGGTTTGTTAGTGGCTATCAGGAAGGGGATCTCAATAATAGCGATCGCCATCTTCACGCCTGGGCTGAGGTTTATCTTCCGGGGGGAGGATGGCGCGGTTATGACCCCACCCAAAATTTAGCTATAAGCGATCGCAATATCGCCCTGGTTTCTAGTGCCATTCCTGAATATGCTAGTCCCATCAACGGCAGTTTTCGGGGGCGAGGGGCATCTTCTCACATGAAATATGATTTATCCATTGAAAAACTCTGTTGATTAAGTATTTTAGCAGTCACATCAACAACCGATACCACTGCTATACTAGGTAAGGAATTTAATTATCCCGAACTTTTCCATCCTTTTCGCCTCTCAATGGGCATCAGATACCATAGTCATCACCTGAAAATCCTGAGCTTATTCAGATCGACAGAATCAGTGTAACAGAATATCCTGATCATATAGCCTGTATGTTGACTCACTATAATTCTGCAAATGAGGGTGAAAATATGAAAACTATTTTAGTAGTTGAAGATAATCCGATTAATTGGCAGATCTTTCAAAGAATTATCACCCGTAAAGGTGGGATGCTTGCCTGTCATACTGAGGACGTGGAAACTGTGATCAATATGGCAACTTCTAAACAAGCTGATCTGATTTTGATGGATATTTATCTCAACAATAGTTATTATGAGGGTCAACCCATTGATGGTATTAAAATTACCCAAATGCTAAAAGCTAATCCCGAAACTGCTAGTTTGCCAGTGATTTTAGTGACAGCCCAAGGGGATGAAAGCGATCGCGAATATTTCCTGGCCCAAAGTGGCGCTGATGGTTACATCCCCAAACCCATTATCGATCATCAAGCCTTTATTAACCAAATTAAAGCCACAATTGCGGGGGATGTCCTAGCCGAAAATGAACAATGATAGAGGTTTTAAAATACGTCATTAATCTACCTGTTCAGCATGACGAATAGCGGTATCAGGTAAAATACTAGGGGGTGGAGAAATCTCGATCGCCTGTATATTTTCCATAGGAATTACTAACAAACGATCCTCTAGCTCTATAATAATTTCATGGGAACCCAAAATCTGTTGCAGAGGATTAATAGGGCTGCCCTGCAAGGTTTGATGAGGCATAAACTCAAACTGGTAGGACTCCCCATTGATATAATGAACCGTTAAGGAAATCGGAGTTAATTTACTCATTGACGACGTGCTTCTAACTGTTCATAAACGTTTCGTAAATCCACCTGATGATAAGCCAGAGCCACGAGGGAATGATAAAATAAATCGGCTACTTCTGAGGCGATCGCCTGCGGCTCATCATCCTTACAAGCCATAACTACTTCCGCCGCCTCTTCCCCAATTTTCTTGAGAATCTTATTATCTCCCCCCGCAAATAACTTACAGGTATAGGACTGGGAATTAGGATGATCTCGGCGATCGCAAATTACCTGAAACAAACCCGCCAAAGTATGCCCAGCAGAGCCATTTAACTGGGAGGGAGAATGAGCCACCCCAGCCACCAGAAAATTGCCTTGGTGGTCATAGCGAATGGACTCGGGCATAATATCAGGATGCCAAAGTTGAACCTGTGACTGTTGAACCCACCACAGTTGTTGAGTCACCAGGGTTTTCTGTAGCGCCTCTCGGTTCATTGACCCCAAAGCCAAAACGCCACCATTTAAGATATCCTGAATGGCGATCGCTACCAGGCCCTGCTCATCGTAACGAATTTTATCAATATCAATCAGATTCCCTAATTCTGGGGGTTTCCCGGCTGCCATAACTCCAATAAATGTCATAAAAAACACCACTACTGTTTAGAATATCATTTTGTGTCCTCACCGTTGGCAAATTTGGCACTAAAGCATCGGAACATCTAACCATAAGGAGATTAAAGTGGTAAGCACCCCATTACAAACAACCAAATCTGAAGAAATCTTCAGCGCCGCCCAAAAAATCATGCCAGGGGGGGTTAGCTCCCCAGTACGCGCATTTAAATCCGTTGGCGGTCAACCCATAGTTTTCGATCGCGTCAAAGGAGCATATGTTTGGGACGTTGACGGGAACCAATATATTGACTATGTTGGCACTTGGGGGCCAGCTATTTGCGGTCATGCTCACCCAGAAGTAATCGCCGCCCTCCACGAGGCTCTCGAAAAAGGGACCAGTTTTGGCGCACCCTGTGCCCTAGAAAACGTTTTAGCAGAAATGGTGATCGATGCCGTTCCCAGCATCGAAATGGTCAGATTTGTTAACTCGGGTACGGAAGCCTGTATGTCCGTACTGCGGCTAATGCGAGCCTTTACGGGTCGCGAAAAAATCATCAAATTTGAGGGCTGCTACCACGGCCACGCGGATATGTTCCTAGTCAAAGCCGGATCGGGTGTGGCGACTCTCGGCTTACCCGATTCTCCCGGTGTACCTAAAAACGTGACTGTAAACACTCTCACCGCCCCCTACAATGACCTAGAAGCCGTCAAAAAACTATTTTCGGAAAATCCCGGTCAAATCGCAGGTATCATCCTAGAAGCCGTTGTAGGCAACTCTGGCTTTATTCCTCCTGATGCGGGTTTCCTGGAAGGTTTGCGGATGCTGACCGAGGACAATGGCGCTTTACTGGTATTTGATGAGGTGATGACTGGCTTCCGCATCGCCTACGGTGGGGCTCAAGAAAAATTTGGTGTCACCCCAGATTTAACCACTTTGGGTAAAATTATCGGTGGTGGCTTACCTGTGGGAGCCTATGGCGGTCGTCAGGATATTATGGCTATGGTCGCCCCAGCAGGTCCCATGTACCAAGCTGGAACTCTATCGGGAAATCCCCTAGCCATGACGGCGGGAATTAAGACTCTGGAATTATTGCAAAAGCCGGGGACTTATGAATATCTCGACCAAATTACCAAAAAGCTGAGTAATGGCTTATTGGAAATTGCTAAAGAAACAGGTCATGCGGCCTGTGGTGGGCAAATTAGCGCGATGTTTGGGTTCTTTTTTACGGAGGGACCTGTTCATAATTATGATCATGCTAAAAAGTCGGATTTGGCTAAGTTTGGCCGCTTCCATCGAGGTATGTTAGAACGGGGTATTTATTTGGCTCCTTCCCAATTTGAAGCCGGTTTTACTTCTTTTGTGCATACTGAGGAAGATATTGATCAAACTCTGGTGGCGGCGCGGGAAGTTTTATCTGGTCTGTAGATAATTCTGCCAGTCAATAGCTGGGTTTGTATGGGATTTTTGGTGAACTCTGAAGGTCTCATATAAAACCTGGTTTTGGCTGGGGTGTGTGGGGCTAATGTTAACCTGTTGATGGGGATGATTAATCACTGTAAAAAATTATTGATTTTGGGAGGAACTGCGGAAGCGACATCCCTATATAATCGGGTGAAAACTATGGCGAATATAGAGGCGATCGCTTCTTTTGCAGGTCGCACTCAACAGCCAGTTACCCCGAAAGACCCGGCGGCTTTTCGGATTGGGGGTTTTGGCGGTGTTCAGGGTTTAATCGACTACTTAAAACAACAAACAATTGATATTTTAATTGATGTTACCCACCCCTTTGCTGCACAAATTTCTGATCATGGGGCTATAGCAGCTAATGAATGTGGAATTAAACGGTTAATGGTTGTCCGTCCGGCTTGGGAAAAAGTCCCCGGCGATAACTGGGTTGAGGTGGATAGTCACTCACAGGCTACTATGGTTTTACCAGGGTTAGCTGAACGGGTATTTTTAACTATTGGTCGTCAGGAACTTTCCGCCTATGCTGAAGTTAAAAATATCTGGTTTTTAATGCGGATGATTGACCCCCCTCAGCCTAATTTACCTATACCTAGGGGGGAATTATTGTTACAACGGGGGCCTTTTTCGGTGGTAGATGAACTCTCAATTTTGCGGGAATATCAACTGGGTGCAATTGTTAGTAAAAATAGTGGCGGTGATGCTACCTACGCCAAAATTGTGGCGGCGCGAGAGTTAAAATTACCTGTGGTTATGGTGCAACGTCCTCCCATTCCTATGGGGGAAACGGTGGCTGATATTGAGTCGGCGATCGCTTGGTTACAGAAACAATAAAGGGGATTTTAGTTATGGTTTAATCACTGACCATTGAGTGACAGTAGCTAAGGGTTTCCAGCCTAAAAAACTGCCAATGGCTGCGGTTCTTTCAATGCCAATTCTGGTAAGTTCCCCCCCTAATTGATGATGCCATTTTAACAGAATTAACTCACTCTCTACTGTGACGGTATTAGCCACTAGACGACCTCCCGATCGCAATTTTTCCCAACAGGTTTCTAACAGACATGGGGTAGTAATACCACCACCAATAAAAATGGCATCCGGGGAAGGTAAATTAATTAATGATTCCGGTGCTTTTCCTGCTATAATTTTTAGGTGAGGCGTTCCTAAAGCTGTGGCATTATCAGCAATATATTGTAAGCGCCTGGGATGCTTTTCTATGGCTATACTTTGACAACGGCGATCGCTTCTCATCCACTCGATACCAATGGACCCACAACCTGCACCGACATCCCATAAAAGTTGTCCCGGTAGGGGGGATAATCGGCTGAGGGTAATCGCTCGCACTTCCTGTTTAGTTAACTGTCCGTCGTGGTCATAGGCGCTGTCAGGAAGTCCCGATAAACGAGGGGAAAATTTAACCGGATTAGAACTAATACACTCCACGGCGATCGCATTTAAATCAGCCACTTCGTCAACATCCCAAGAGGAAGCGAAACCGGAAATTTGTCGCTCTTTTTTGCCTCCCAAATGTTCCAAAACGACGATTAAACTATCACCAAATCCTTGATGTGTTAGGAGTTCAGCCACGGCGGCGGGAGTGCGACTATTTGCACTTAAAATTAATAGACGCGCACCCCCATAAATTACGCCATTTAATAAAGCTACAGGACGACCACATAAACTCAGGGTTTCCACATGGGTTAAAGACCAACCCAAACGACTACACATTAGGCTAAATGTGGAAGTAGAAGGAATGATAGTAATTTCCTCAATGGGAAGGTGACGGGTAAGGGTAACGCCAATACCATACCACATCGGATCGCCACTGGCTAAAACACAGACGGGTTGACCACGGCGGCGGATAATTTCTGCGATCGACTCATCAATAGGAGAAGTCCAGAGGAGTTTTTCTCGGTTATCCTCCGGGGGTAACATTGCTAAATGACGTTGACCACCGACAACTACTGAAGCCATAGATAAAAGCGATCGCGCCGTGGCGCTTAACCCTTCTAACCCATCTTCCCCAATTCCTACAATTGATAACCATTTATGGGAAAAATCCCTGCTCACCATAATTTATAGTTAAAATACCAGTATTCATGATATAGTATTTGGGCTTGTAGTTGGGAAAGTTCGGTGAGATTCCGACACTGTGCCGCAACTGTAATACAATTTTCTGAGTCAGAATGCCAACTACAAGTTATTGATGAGTTGTCAAAATCAGCTAATTTTGCGGCTCATTCTCTGCGTCGCATGGAGAAAAAAATCACCATGAATTGGTTAGTTAAAGCAAATGTTTGTCCGGGTCTATTTTATGGAACCCACGCCCAGGATGGTTTTTTAATCCGCATTCGGACTCCGGGAGGATTGATTAATAGTAAACAGGGTAAATTTTTGGGTCATTTATTAACGGAGTGGGGAGGCAAGCTACAAGTAACTAATCGCGCTAATTTACAAATTCGGGGAGTGCAAAAAGCGCCAAGTCTAGCAGTTTTTGATACGCTGCAACAATTAGATTTAGCCGCTAAAAATCCCACCATAGACCACCTACGCAATGTTATGGGTAGTCCGACGGCGGGAATTGATAGTCAGGAGTTAGTTGATACTCGTCCCCTGATTAAAGCCTTGGATGATCTGATTCAAAATCACCCGTTAATTGGCGAACTTAGTCCTAAGTTTAGCATCGGAGTTGATGGAGGGGGAACAGTGGGAATTGGTATGCGTTCTCCGGTGGCTTGGGAACATCGATATAATGAGATTCAACTTAATGCTATCTCGGTAAATGGTGGGGATAATGGCATTGATTTTCAGTTGGCGATCGCCGGAGATAAAAAGCTATATAATACTCAACTTGTCATCAAGCCAGAACAATGTTTATCCGTAGTCGCTACCCTTATTAATGTCTATGGGGAGTATGTCCGAAAAAATCCCTTAGATACCGGGAAAAAGCCTCGGATGAAACAGCTAATTGACAATCTAGGATTAGATACATATATCCAGCAAGTCAACAGCCAACTAACCCAGCCCTTGCCGATATTATCCGCTGAACCTACCCCTAGCAAACCCTATCATCATTTGGGAATTTATCCCCAAAAAAACGCCGAATTGTGTTATATTGGGATATCATTACACCTAGGACAAATTAATGCACAACAATGGTTAGGATTAGTCGAACTTTCCGAAACCTTTGGTAATGCCGAGTTAAGATTAACCCCTTGGCAAACAATTATAATGCCAAATATTCCCCATCATAAAATTAGCCAATTATTGCCGAAACTATCCTTATTAGGCTTCGCGGAAATTGAGTCAAATCAAGTGGCGATCGCTGCTTGTGGTGGTAAGCCTGGCTGTGCCGCATCACTTACCGACACTCAAACTCACGCCGCCCAATTAGCAGAATATCTCCACCAGCGATTAAATTTAGATACTCCTATTAATATTCATGTAACCGGCTGCCCTAAATTTTGCGCTCAACCTAGTCCCGCAGAAATTACCCTTTTAGGGCATACAATTAATCAGAATGGCGAAACTATGGAAGGCTACCAAGTTTATATCGGGGATGGTCAACAATCCTTAAAACACAAAATTTTTGAGGGAGTGTTTACCGAAATACCCAAATTTTTGGCTGAGTTTTTGCGCCAAAATCCTGGATTAAATTAATAACTAATTACCTAGAAATTTGCTGATGATAGACTACCTTCGTGACGGCAACCAAATATATCAGAAATCCTTTGGAATAATTCGGGATGAAACGGACTTTAAAGGCTTATCAGATGATTTATCCCATGTCGCAGTTAGGCTAATTCATGCCTGCGGAATGACGGATATTGTCGGAGATTTAAACGCCTCAGAAGATGCGGTTAAAGCCGGACGGGAGGCACTACAGGAGGGAAAACCTATCTTTTGTGATGCTATGATGGTGGCTAGGGGAATTACCAAAAAACGCTTACCTAAAAATAACCCGATTATTTGCACCCTAAATCATCCAGATGTTCCTGATATCGCCCGCCAGATTAATAATACTCGGTCGGCGGCGGCATTGGAGTTATGGGGGGATAATTTACAAGGGGCGGTGGTAGCAATTGGTAATGCACCGACTGCCCTCTTTCACCTGCTAGAAATGTTGGATGATGGTTTAGTGAAACCTGCACTGATTTTAGGGTTTCCGGTCGGCTTTGTCGGGGCGGCAGAGTCGAAACTTGAATTGGCATCTAATAGCCGTGGAATTCCATTTATTACACTGCATGGGCGGCGCGGTGGTAGTGCGATCGCAGCGGCGGCAGTAAATGCTTTAGCAAAGGAAAATGAATTATGACTAAATTAGGGCGACTTTATGGGTTGGGAATTGGTCCGGGAGATCCGGAATTACTAACTTTAAAAGCACATCGGATTTTAACAACTGTCCCGGTGATTGCTTATCCCAGTTTGGAAAATGGCAAGGTTTTAGCAAGGGCGATCGTTGCCGATTTTATCTCTCCTGATCAGATTGAAATTCCTATCCCCCTACCTTTTAGTGTGCAGCGATCGTCACAGCCTTATTATGATATTGGGGCGGAAAAAATTGCCGAACATCTTAGCGAGGGCAGAGATGTGGCGGTTTTGTGCCTGGGAGATCCGATGCTTTATGGTACGTTTATGTACATTTTTAATCGCTTATCTGGGCGGTTTGCAATTGAGGTTATACCGGGGATTTCTTCAGTGATGGCAAGTGCTGCTATGTTGGGAGTACCGATAACTTATCGCAATGATGTCTTTACGATTCTTCCGGCTACATTAGAGGCGGATATATTACGCGATCGCCTCTCCGTAGCTGATGCAGCCGCCATTATGAAATTAGGTCGGCATTTTGCTAAAGTTTATCAAATATTGCAAGATTTAGGACTACTACAAAGGGCTTTATATATTGAACGCGCTACTTGGAAAAATCAGGCAATTATCCCCATTACAGAAGTTGACCATAACTCAGTTACCTACTGGTCCTTAATTTTAGTACCTAGTCAAAATCTGCCCAAATAACCCATAATTAACCCTGAATTATCCCTAAGTTATGAACCAACCAGCCATTATTATTTTAACCGAAAATAGTCTTGATGTGGCTAAGAAAATTCAAAAAGCCCTAGGTCATGGGATTATCTATGGTTCTCCCAAACGCACCCAGTCGGCTGATTTAACCTATGATAATTTTGGGGATACGGTGCGGGAACTTTTCCAAACGGGAACCCCCATTATTGGGGTTTGTGCGGCGGGGATTTTAATTCGCACTGTCGCACCATTATTAATCAATAAATGGCAGGAACCTCCGGTTTTAGCTGTGGCTGAAGATGGTAGCGCTGTGGTGCCACTTTTAGGAGGTTTACAAGGGGTTAATGATTTGGCGCGTAAAATTGCCCAATTCTTGCAGGTTTCTCCGGCTATTACCACAACGGGAGAACTTCGATTTAAAACAGCTTTATTATCTCCCCCCAAGGGTTATAAATTGATTAATCCTGATGAGGCCAAAACCTTTATTTCCGATTTGTTGGCGGGAGAACAAGTTAAATTGCTGGGGAATGCACCCTGGTTAGAAAATAGTCAATTGCCCTTTTCTGAACAGGGAAAATTGACCATTGAAATTGTAGATAAACCAGATATAGATACTTTTGAAACTAGGGGCGATCGCTTAATTTATCAGTTAGAGAGTTCACCCGAAATCACTGGTAAATTAGCCATAATTGGCACGGGACCCGGAAGCCTTTATTGGCTCTCCCCCCAAGTGCGTGAGGTCTTAGAAAATGCCAGTGATTGGGTGGGTTATAAAACTTATTTAGACCTAGTTGAATTTTTAAGAAAACCCGAAATTATCCGCCATGAATCTGATAATAGGGTAGAATTAAATAGGGCGGAGACCGCCTTAGATTTAGCTGCTCAAGGGCGTTCAGTGGTGTTAATTTCTTCGGGCGATCCAGGAATTTACGCCATGGCTTCAGCGGTATTTGAAGTATTAGAAACCAAAGCCAAACCAGAATGGGAGGCGATCGCTATCCAGGTCTGTCCAGGTATTTCCGCCATGCAAGCCGCCGCCGCCAGAGTTGGCGCACCATTAGGACACGATTTCTGCGTCATTTCACTATCAGATATTCTCAAACCCTGGGATGTCATTATCAACCGCATTGAATTAGCCGCCCAAGCCGATTTAGCCATGGCATTTTATAACCCTGTTTCTCAAAAAAGAACCTGGCAACTTGACCAAGCAAAACAGATATTATTAAAGTGGAGGTCTCCCCAAACTCCCATTATATTAGCCCGCAATTTAGGCAGAAAAGGAGAAACCGTCACCGTCAAAATACTGGAACAATTAACCATTAAAGATGCCGATATGCGAACCATAATTTTAATTGGCAATAGCCAAACTCGCATCATTAACCAAAGCCAAAACCAGCAGTGGATTTACACACCACGCCATTATCCACCTTTCCCCAAAGAGCCGGTTTATTTATACCCTGGTGGTCCGACATAATTAACAGCAGAACCCCATATAGGGCGGGTTTATTTATACCCTGGTGGTTTGACATAATTANACAGCARAAMCCCAGATAGGGCGGGTTTATTTATACCCTGGTGGTTTGATTTAATTAACAGCAGAACCCCAGATAGGGCGGGTTTATTTATACCCTGGTGGTTTGAYWTAATTAACAGCAGAACCCGCCCCTACAATTATCCATTATTAATTATCCATTATTAATTAATGACCGGGTGGGGGCGGGTTTATTTATACCCTCGTAGTCCGACATAATTAACAGCAGAACCCGCCCCGACAATTAACAATTATTAATTAATSACCGGGTGGGGGCGGGTTTATTTATACCCTCGTAGTCCGACATAATTAACAGCAGAACCCGCCCCGACAATTAACAATTATTAATTAATCACCGGGTGGGGGCGGGTTTATTTATACCCTCGTAGTCCGACATAATTAACAGCAGAACCCGCCCCGACAATTAWCMATTATTAATTAATCACCGGGTGGGGGCGGGTTTATTAATCCTCTGGTGGCGAGACGAGAAACTGGCAGAACCCGCCCCGACAATTATCCATTATTAATTAATCACCGGGTGGGGGCGGGTTTATTTATACCCTCGTAGTCCGACATAATTAACAGCAGAACCCGCCCCGACAATTATCCATTATTAATTAATCACCGGGTGGGGGCGGGTTTATTTATACCCTCGTAGTCCGACATAATTAACAGCAGAACCCGCCCCTACGTTATTCATTATGCGGAACCTGCCACCCTGGACTCTACCCATTCCACAATAGCATCAGCCAAAGTAGTCGCTAATTTCCGCTGTTCAACCGGGTTAATAATCCATTCAAACTCTTCGGGATTAATCATAAACCCTAATTCCAATAATAGCGAAGGGGTAACAGAAGGACGAGTTAGGGCGAGATTATTCCAAAACACACCATAGGAAGGTCGATCCAATTTTTCCACTAAATAATTGTGCAGAAAAACCGCTAAATTGTGGGCTTGGGGATGAAACCAAAACATCCCAACTCCCTTGGTATTGATAGCATCTCCATTATCCGGTAAAGCATTATAATGAATCGACAAAGCCAGATCCGGTTTTTGTTGATTAATCATTTCCACCCGTTCATGAGGCCATAAATCATCATCACCCTCCCGGGTCATAAACACGGTTGCACCCCGTTTAATTAATTCACTTTGCAATAAAGAAGACATGATCAAAGCGACATCTTTTTCTGGGTATCCTGTGGGTCCTCTCGCCCCTAAATCCTCATCGCTACCATGTCCGGGGTCTAGTAAAATTTTCACCCCCGTTAGAGGTCTTCCCCGGCGAATAGATGCCAGAAAACTAGCATTATCTAAGGCACCTAATTCGGGGGGATGTTTAAGGGATAAAACTAAAGTTGTGCCCGCATAATTAACTTCATATCCCCACTGCTGAGAAGTTCTAAAATGGAAAGTATATTGAACCGCCGCTTGAGTGTCTCCCATGGGTGAGAGAACTGGTTGCCAGTCCATCCGTTCAATTAATGGGTTATCATCAAAGCGGATAGTATCAGTTTGGGCAGTTGTATTATGCAGAGTAATCGTTAAGGTGCGATCGCCCTGTTGAATACTAATAGGAACCGGAACTTGTAAAGGAAAATAAACCTTAGTCCATTGTCCATCTCGGCGTGAACTAGCGCTACGAATCATTGAATTAGGAGGAATGGAACCAGAGAAAAGCCGCGTTTCATCAGCTTTTATCCAGCCACCATAGTCCAGACGTAAATAATCTCCATCCCTACCAGTAATGCGCGCCCTGGTTCCTTTGGGGAGGGGAGTTAGACGGGAATAAGTAGTGCTAGGTCCGGTTCTGGCGACCCCTGCATCGACAATTACTTCCGCGATTTCAAATTGAGTCGGAGACAAAATAGACACGGTTCCGGTGGCTGTTTGGGTGACGGTTTCACCATTGAGAATAAGTTGATATCGGGGTTGACCTAAATCGATCGCCTTCCGATTATCAGCAAAATCAGTATCTGGGGAAATAGTGGCGCATCCCCCGAACTTTCCCCCTATATTTATAGGTTGGTTCGTGCCAGTCAAAACCGCCTTATTATCAGGAAGTTGCCGACTTTCAGTTTGCTTAAATAGCGGGATAGTTTCCCCGGCAATATCCACGGAAACTTCGGCGTTAGGAGGTGCGATCGCACTAAAACAAAGCATTTCCCCTGGCAGTCGGGAAATGGGGCTAGAAGGGCTCAAGGATTCCGGCACAAACGCTATTCCATCGGGGATAGGTGGTTGATTAGAAATCCGGGTAATAGTGCGCCGAATTTCCTGATCACCGTGGCGCAGGATAAATTCATTTTCCCCTAATTCCAGAGGAAAACTGGGGGCGAAATGTCCCCCTTGACTGCGATCGATAAGTTGACCATTGATTAATACCTCACCATGGGGGGCGGCGGTGCCAATTAGAAAAATGCGATCGGATATAGTCCTATGTTGGTTAGGAGGATACGCTACAAATAAAGGCTTTTCTGCTAATGCTGGAGTGATCATCACTAAAGCAAAAACTATTAATCCTAATAGAATTCTTTTCATAAGTGCTAACAATTCTAATGGTCTCACTGCTATGGATTTTTTCAAAAGGCGATCGCCCTTTCCGGGGCTGATGAACCCCCCTGTTCATAGCAAATCCCTACTGCTATCCTAAATTCTAGCAGCAGGGAGTTAAGATGACCACTGTTTAGTTAATAGTTAATTCCACAGAACCCCATTCCCCATTTACGCAATTGGTCGCGCATAGAATGAAACCCCTTGACCGATGAAATTAGGTAAATCATTAGCAAAGGCTGCTTGATTTGGATCAATCGTATAGAAATGACCATTAGTATCCAGATTAAACGCTCTGAATACTGGTAATGCACCAGCTACAGGAGACGAAAAAACCCGAATCGAAGTTCCCGGATCATCTGGTACCCATTCTTGCAGAGTTTGCACAAAATTAATTTCCCCGGGATTGCTGGCATAGAAAAAACCACCCTGGGAGTTTCTAAAGCGTTGCAAAACCGTATCTCCCTCTGATACAAATTCAAACCCCTCATTCACAAMTCTTTGTGGATTGCTGGCTAAGGTGTTTTTTTCCATTTGATCAGCCGTGAAAATATGGGAACCCGCCTCAGAATCCCAGAATCTAGCTACACCTGTCAAAGGATCAACATCGGGATTGGTGGCGAACTCATTAGGTCCTAAAATTCCCCCATTAGCAATATCTGGAGGGTTTAAATTTCCTAAATCCACACTGACCGCTAATTGATAGTCTTGGGGTAGTTCTCCAGTCGGCGGAAATGTGCTAGTATCCGGCAGAGGATCATAACTTGTTACCCGCACTAAATACCGGGAAACTCCATCAGCTCTCAGGGTACTAGGTGCCCCTAAACCTGTGCCAAATTCAATCTGACCTGGCGCAATAGTGGCGTTCCGGTTTCCCAAGGCGCGATCATCATTGGCGGCGATCGGACTTTGACCAGGGAAAGGAGCAGTATCATTAGGCCCAAGTTGGAAGACTTTCACAATTGGGTCATATTGCATTGTATTAAATGCGTCTACAGCGATCGAAATATTCGCATTGGGAAAGGTAGGCTGAATAATATAATCATCGTAGCGAGTCAGCAAGGCTGGATTACGCAGAGACGGACTAGCCGGATCGGTGGCGCTTAATTGTTCTCGGACAACTTGAGCATTAGTCATTTTTTACGACTCCTCATCATAAATATTGCACCGAATCATAGCCATAATACCGACACCTGTTGGGAGTTGGTAGTTTTAGGGATTCCGTAAACTATGGCTCACACCATCGTTTATACCACATTTTTTATCAGGTGAAGATTAAGTTTTTCTTAACCCACCTGACCCGCCAGTGGTTATGGTTTTCCCTAACCATGCACTCCCTTAGTCCCTGGGGAAATACACTATTGCTACTCCCAGGTAGTTAATCAGGGTTAATCACCAACTAATTACGATTCACTCAACCTCTGGCTAAACCATCCCCATATATGCGATCGCACTGTGAGTAATGCTCAGTGATTAGACAGTTACCAAAATCTGCGATCGCACTTGTGCAATCAACTCATTTAAACCATCCGAATTTAACCGATAGCTGAGGGGATGAGCAATTAGTTGAGCCGTACTTTGAAACAACACCTCAATTTCCACTAAGCCATTTTCCTGTAGCGTGCGACCCGTTGACACCAAATCCACGATCGCCTCAGACATTCCCGTAATCGGCCCTAATTCAACCGACCCATAAAGTGGTACAATCTCCACAGGTAAATCAATGCTATCAAAATATTCACTAGCACAGTGAACAAACTTAGAAGCCACTCGGCTATGGGGAGGGAGTTGCACCGGACGGCTATAGGGGCTAGATTTTTTCACAGCTACCGACATCCGACATCCACCAAATTGGAGATCAACCACAGAAGCCACCTGAGAACGCTTTTCCCGCAGAACATCATAGCCCACGATTCCCAATTGCGCCTGACCATATTCTACATAAACAGGCACATCCTGGGCTCGTACCAGCAAAGCCTTAGCCGTTTTCGTCGGATCTTCAATCTGTAATTGGCGATTAGCCGAATCCAGAAAAGCGCTAAAATCCAGTCCAACCGCTTTGAACAAACCAATACTATCTTTCAGTAAAGCGCCTTTAGGAAGTGCAACAGTAATCATAATCACTTCGGAAATTTATTTAACCATGAGTTAGCTTAACCTTAGTCGAACAATATTGATACAATTTGACTAAATCTTTCCGTTGCAGCCTCCCCCGAAAGGACGGCTTCCTATTCCTTCCCCATGTACTGTTTTAGGGTGGACAGGGGGATAACTAGGGCGACCATGAGCCTAGTTGCTACCAGTCGCCGAGAATCACCTCACCTGTAGCTTACCAGGTGAGTACATCAACAAATTTAGCTTAATATTCATGCGGATTCTACTTGTAGATGACGAAGTGGAATTAACCAATTCCCTCAGTCGCGCCCTCAGTCGAGAAGGTTATACAGTCGATAAGGCTTATGAAGGTATACAAGCCGGGACCCTCGCCCAAAATCATCACTATGACCTATTGATTCTCGATTGGATGTTACCCCATCAATCAGGATTAGAAATTTGCGCCCAATTGCGATCGCAGCAAAACCGCACCCCCATACTATTTCTCACCGCCAAAGATACCCTAGACGACCGAGTTAAAGGACTAGACGCCGGCGCAGACGATTATTTAGTCAAACCCTTTGAACTGCGGGAACTACTAGCCAGAGTCAGAGCGCTATTGCGTCGCCCTCCTATTTTAGATTCCACAGTCACCTCTAACCGCCTACAATTCGGCGATCTGCAATTCGATTGTGAAACTCAATTAGCCTATCGTGGACAAAAAGCGATCGAATTATCAGAAAAGGAAAGCCAATTACTAGAGTATCTCATGCGCCACCCCGGACAACTCCTCACCCACACCGAAATTCACCAACACCTATGGGGGGAAACAGACAAAAAACCCAGCAGCAACGTCCTAGCCGCCCAAATTCGTCTCCTGCGGCGCAAAATCGAACTACCGGGCGCTGTCCCCCTCGTCCACACAGTCTATGGAAAAGGATATCGATTTGGAGAATAATTTTTCATCCCCGACCCTGACTACTTCTGCTCAGGATGAGATGCACCTGGTAAATTTTCACCCATCTTATTGATAGCAGCAATCATAAGATATAAACGCCCCACATCCCGCTGATTAAAATAAAAAACTAAGCGGGGTAAATGTTCCGTTTCATCCCCTAATTCCTTGGGAAGGGCTCGGCTTTTTTCTATGCGTCCCTGCGAGAGAATATCCTTAAACTCTTGATTGAGATATTCGACCTGTTCATCACTCAGTTCAGAATTTAGGCGCATCACAAATAAATCTCCCACATAGCGACTAGAGTGATACACCTGGTAAAAATCAGCGATCGCCGCCTCTGCTACAGCCAAATCATCTGTAATCGTGTAGATACTAGGATCATCCTGGGAAATAAAACCCCGGCGCAAAAGCTGTTTTCTGACAAATTCTTGCCAATCATACCAATAATCTCCCCCAGGATGGTCAATCAAAATCACCGGAGCCGGGCCAAACTTTCCCGTTTGAGCCAAAGTCAAACCCTCCCAAGTTTCGTCCAAAGTGCCAAAACCACCCGGAAACATAGCCAAAGCGTCACTTTCCCGCAGAAAAAACAATTTCCGGGTGAAAAAATACTTAAACTTAATCAGCTTAGGATCTCCCTCAATGTAGGGATTAGAAAACTGCTCAAACGGGAGTTTGATATTTAAACCAAACGATCGCTCTGCACCCGCACCCAAATTAGCCGCCTCCATAATTCCGCCGCCAGCCCCTGTTAGCACCATAAATCCCTGCTGAGTCATCGCGCGCGCTAACTCTACCGCCATATCATATTCCGGCGCTGTTGGTGAAGTTCTCGCCGAACCAAAAATGCAGATTTTGCGAATATGGCGATAAGGGTAAAAAATCTCAAATCCCTGCTCCATATCTAACACAGCAGACGAGAGAATTTTCCAATCCAAAGACTCAATATCTGATTGTGCTATACGCACCAGGCTAGAAAGCGATCGCACAATCCATTTTTCGTGCTTTAATGCCGGTAGCTCATCAATCAGTTGGTTAATCTCTCTCTTGAGAGATGCCAGCGTATCTCCATTTCCAGAAGCATTCATAAAATCAGAACAACTGACAACAATTTGCCCTATATTTTGCAGTTTTCCAGGGCCATCTATTGACAAATTACCAAATTCCGCCAATCAAACCTAAAAATCCCAGGAAAAGAGGCAGGCGGGACAACCCGCTTGCCGACTCTCCACCGTGGGCCTGTAAAGACAGGCTTTTTATTTATTGACACTCCCGCCGCCTTGACTAATGGCGCAGGTAGAATAGGGATAGTTTGCCTATAGGCGGGAAATTTCCGTAACACCTTACGCGCATTAATTAGGGGTCGAGATTAGGTTGAAGAACCTTTAATCCCGATGAAACCTGATTCTCAGCTCATCACATATAAAGCCCTTCATCCCAAGTTTCCGGTCTAGCCCATGGTTTAAAGGTACTTTTCTAATGTATTAGCAAGGGTACTTTTAGGAACCGCTCCCACCACCATATCGACCCGTTGGCCGCCTTTAAAGATCATTAATGTGGGAATACTGCGAATTCCATATTGACTCGCTACCTGGGGATTTTCATCAGTATTGAGCTTAACAACTTTAATCTGTCCATCGTACTGCTGTGCAATTTCCTCAACTACAGGGGCGACCATGCGACACGGGCCACACCAAGGAGCCCAGAAATCCACCAGCACCGGAAGTGCGCTTTCCAGTACATCCTGCTCAAAGGTGCTATCAGTAACTTCTACGGCTGTTGACATTCCTTCCAATCCTTAATCTAATCGTAAGTTATTCTACCACCAAACCAACTGGGGCAGAATTAGCAATTTTGTCCCGATGGTTCTGATACCAGGCTGTACAAAAGACTACAGCATATCGAAGTTAATCATATCAGGCGATCGCCAAAAATTTTGGCTAACCTAAACGATTACCCAATTAAGAAACCGCCCGAACCGTAGGTCCAGGCGGAGTGTGGTGTGAGGAGTGAACGGAAACATTTGTCTCCGCCACTTCTATTGTGGCACTATTTCGCCAATAATTCCAGGGGGTAGCACTAATTTTTACGATACTTAATCAGACCACCCCCGCCAACATCAGCCACCCCAGCACCCAAAGCCCAATAATTGCTACTTACCCATTCCCAATTGTTGTGCCTTTTGATAGACCTTACCCTCAGTCAACAGCGAAGGAGCAATCACCACCTCTACCTGCTGCATTTCTTTGATAGTCTTCGCTCCCAAAGTTCCCATACTCGTTTTTAGAGCCCCCAGCAGGTTGTGAGTCCCATCATCCAACTGAGCCGGACCCCGGAGAATTTGCTCCAATGTTCCCGTAGAACCCACCTGAATCCGTGTTCCCCTCGGAAGCACAGGACTAGGAGTAGCCATACCCCAGTGAAATCCCCGTCCCGGAGATTCCTCAGCACGAGCAAAAGGAGAACCAATCATCACACCATCAGCACCGCAAGCAATACACTTACAGATATCGCCCCCAGTAATTAATCCTCCATCAGCAATCACAGAAACATAACGGCCAGTTTCCTGATAAAACTGATCACGAGCCGCAGCACAATCAGCCACCGCCGTCGCTTGGGGAACTCCTACCCCTAACACACCACGAGAAGTACAAGCCGCACCCGGTCCAATACCCACCAATATTCCMACCGCTCCCGCTTTCATTAGGTTGAGCGCCACCTCATMAGTGACACAGTTGCCTAAAACCACCGGGATGGGCATATTTTTACAAAACTCAGCCAAATCTAACGGAGTCACCGATTCTGGGGACAGAAAAGCCGTTGAAACCACCGTAGCTTGCACAAAAAATAAGTCTGCTCCCGCGTTCGCAACAGCATCACCATATTTACTGGCTCCCGCTGGAGTAGCGCTAACCGCTGCTATACCGCCCTGAGCCTTAATTTCTGCAATCCGTTTTTTAATCAGTTCTGGCTTAATCGGTTCAGCATAGAGTTCTTGCATCAATGTCACAAACTCCGTTTTTCCCACCGACACAATCCGATCTAAAATCGGGTTGGGATCTTCATAACGGGTCTGGATGCCCTCTAAGTTCAGAACCCCCAACGCACCGATTTGGCTCAGTTTCGCCGCCATATTCACGTCTACCACGCTATCCATCGCACTGGCAATAAYCGGAATTTCTCGGTTAATATTGCCAATAGTCCAACTGTTATCCGCTAAACTTGGATCAAGGGTTCGAGGGCCAGGAACTAGGGCAATTTCATCAATTCCGTATGCTCGACGAGCCTTTTTGCCACGCCCAATTACAATATCCACTTCTTTACAGGTTCCTAACACTATTTAGTTAGCCTATCAAATTATCAAAATTGGTGGTGCATATCAACTCGATATCTTACCCACACCCCCGACCCCCGCCCTTAGTGCCCCCACCTAGAACCCATCTTCACTCTTAACAGATTAATTTTGGGTTAAGTTTTGCATTTAGTGTTGAATATTTTGGGATCTATCGCTAGGCTAATTATAAGTCAATCTTTTCTCTTGATAAGTTATCCCTATGAGTACCACCCGCACTGACCGCAACCGCAGCACTATCCCTAATTCCAACCATGATCAAAATTTTGACTTTGACCAGTGGGTGAAAGCTGTCAAACCTCAGCTTATGGCTGCATTGCGTGCTAATAACCCTATTAGTGAGCTGCACACAAATGGTAGATATCACCAAAAAAGATAGCGATTGATAACAGGGTATTTTTATTAAAATTTATTCTGTTTATATGTCAAGACAAACTGACTCCCCAAACTACAACTTCTCAGTTGAAAATGGGGAGTTATACCTATGTTGAAGTTATGGAAATGCCGAAAATCTATTGGTAAACTATTTAAAGCCGATTAACTTACCCTAAGTCTTTATTGGTGGGTATTGTGTAGCCTAGGCTACAGAAAAATTTGCGATATGCACTTAAGGCATTAAGATAATGTATAAAAAGCATAATTTCTGGAAAGTCCAACTGATTACTCGATTCTGCACCTGTTCCCTGGGACTGTTTTTGGTGTGTCCCCTACCATCAGCTTGGACTCAACCCTCCCAGGCTTTAGCGGAGTTTTCCCAAGCGGCCTCTATCAGGTCATCCGATCGCCAAAATATTTTAGAATCTCTGAAAACGGCTAACATCATCTATTTGGGGGAAACCCACGACAACACCCTGGACCATCAAGCCCAATTCGAGATTTTGCAAATATTGCATCAGCAAAATCCCCAAATAGCGATCGCCATGGAAATGTTCCAGCGTCCCTATCAGTCAGTCATAGATCAATATTTAGCCGGGGAGATCTCAGAAACCCAACTGGTCCGCGACACGGAATATCTGCAACGTTGGGGTTTTCCCTGGAAATATTACGCCCCCATTCTTCGATTTGCGCGGGACAATCAACTTCCAGTTTTAGCCATCAACACCCCCACCGAAGTGACCCGACAAGTGGCGGCGGCGGGTTTAGCCAGCCTACAAACCGAACATAAACGCTACATTCCCCCCATCGACGAAATCAAGACCGATAATGAAGACTATCGGCAAATGCTCTACAACATCTATAGACAACACCAACATCAAGGTAGTGAAGGCGGGTTCGATCGCTTTGTGGAAGCCCAAGTCCTTTGGGATGAAACCATGGCTGATGCGATCGCCAATTTTGTCCAAGCTAACCCCGACTTTACCGTGGTAGTGATTGTCGGAAAAGGTCATGTAGTCTACAACCATGGCATCCCCTCCCGCGTCGAGAGACGATTAGCCGACTCCACTATAGTTCAGCGATCGGTTTTATTCCAATCTCCCGACCAAGACAGTCTACCGGCAAATATAGCTGATTTCATCTGGCAACACTGAACCACAACGTTAAGCGGGTGCAAGATATGCCAAGCCATAGACTAAGCCACTTACTGCACCCGCCCGCCCCCTCGATTATTGAGAAATTCTTACCAAAATTATTGACATTGTACCCAATTATTGATATAATACCAACTTGGTCGCAGCATAGGAAAGATAGCTGTTTTCTAGTAAGATGAAAGCGGTTGGCGATTGTTTTTGTATGGCTGTGTGATGTGATGCCAAGCCTACCCGTGCCGTATAAATCATCAATGCTGAGTCCTATTAACCCCGCAAACATTTCCTCGAGGAATTAGGGAAAATCTCGATGCTGAAACCACCCCGTCCCCCGGCCCACTTAGGTCAGGGATTCGCCTTTCCACTGTTAGTAAATCAGCAAGGTAATTGGGCTTTGAGCGCAGGCGATCGCAACGTCCGAGAGTCCATCGTGCTAATTTTAATGACCGATCTTGGGGAGCGAGTCAACCGGCCAGACTTCGGTTGTCGGTTGTGGGAACTCAGCTTTGCACCAATCAACTCCGAAACCCTGATGTTAATGCGAATCTTCGTCCAAGAAGCCTTAGAACAGTGGGAACCGCGCATAATGCTGATAGACGTAGAAGCCATTCCCGACCCCGATGGTGGGAGAGTAGATTTAGTGATCAACTATAGTCTCAAACCCAGCCACGATCAAAGGAGCCTCGTCTATCCCTTTTACCTGCAAAAACAGCCGGAATAAGCTGCCATGGTATTCGACTTTTTACCCAACCTTCCCAAAGCCAACCTAGACGATCGCACCTATGACGATCTGCTGCAAGAATGCTTGTTAAGAATCCCTCGCTATTGTCCCGAGTGGAATAACTACAACCCCAGCGATCCAGGAATCACCTTGCTGGAACTGTTTGCATGGCTGATGGACCAGATGCTGAGTCGCTTCAACCAGCTTCCCAGGCGAAACTACGTCCTATTTTTAGAACTGCTAGGAATTCGCCTACAGCCCCCCAACCCAGCCCAAACCGAAATCACCTTTTATCTAGTATCAGACCTTCCCCAAGCCTATACCATCCCCGAAGGCATCGAAATAGCCACCGAAAGGCTGCCCGATGCCGAAGCCATAGTATTTAGCACCGATCGCCCCTTAGTTATTGGCAGACCCCTGATCGGGCACATTCTGCACGGTCAAACCCCAGATATCACCCCACAAATGTTGCGTGATCGGTTAACCAACTGGTGGACGATGGCAGAAGACGGAACCTGGTCAGGGCCAGAACTCTCGTTATTCAGCGATCGCCCCGAATCAGGGCAATGTTTTTACCTAGTTTTTACCCCTGACAGTCCCATTGAAGGAAACGTTATCGCCCTCACCGTCAAAGGCCAAGCCGCCACCCCCACAGGCATTAACCCCGACCATCCCCCCCGTCGCTGGGAAGCCTGGAACGGAAGGTACTGGCAATCAGTCCTGCTGGCAGAAGCAGACGACGAAAGCCAAGGTTTCAGTTTTCGAGATGCAGTCAAACAGGGTCGAGACCCCCAAGGCGGATCGGATATTATTTTGCATTTACCCGTAGAATTTCCCGTCGCCCAGTTCACCGCCTATCAAGGTCGCTGGCTGCGCTGCGTCTACACAGAACCCACCCTCGACCAATCCCCCTATAGTGCCTCCCCCCGCATTGTCGGCATCAATTCCCGCGCCATAGGAGGAAGCACCGTAGCCCGCCAGTGTCAAGTAATCAACGACGAATTACTAGGAGTGACGGACGGCACTCCTGGCCAAGCATTCCAACTGCAACGCCCCCCCGTGCTGACTCGCATCGCCGGAGAATACCTAACTGTTACCCCGATCGGAGAATTACCTCAAATTTGGGAAGAAGTCCCCGACTTTTCCAATTCCCAACCCGACCATCGCCACTATGTGCTGGACTCCGTAACTGGAATAGTACAATTTGGACCCCAGGTGAGCGAACCGACTCAACTGGTGCGAGAAACCGACTACTCCCCCAGATGGCAAAGCACCGCCAGACAAAACACCATTATTTTAAGCGCCGACCATCAAAAGCGACAGTATGGTGCTATACCTCCAGCCGGAGCCAGTTTGCGGATGGTTCGTTATCGTACCGGAGGAGGAGTCCAAGGCAACGTCAAACCGGGAACCATCTCGGTGATGAAAACTGCTGTGCCCTACGTTGGGGCGGTGGTCAATCATGTTCCCGCTAGGGGCGGTTCTGATGCTGAATCCTTAGAGATGGCCGCCATTCGCGTCCCCCAAATGCTGCGAACCCGCGATCGCGCTGTCACCCCCCAAGACTTTGAAACCCTAGCTATAGTAGCAGGACAAGGAGCGATCGCCCGTTGTCGCTGTCTCAGGGCAAGTCCTGGGAATCAGGGAGTCGTGGAACTTCTGTTGATACCCCGCACCAGTTTGATACCCTTAGAGCAAGGAGTCGGCATTTCACCAGAAGAATTAGCCATCAGTTCCGAACTCAATCGCCAGGTTCTCAGTTATCTTGATGAACGTCGCCTGCTGGGGATACAAGTAAAATGTCGTGAACCAGAGTATGTAGGAGTCGTCGTCGCCTCCGAAATTACTACCCCGCCGCAATACCACAATCCCCAAGCTCGGCTAGAGATCCAATCGCAATTACAAATAGCTTTGTATAGGTTCCTTAACCCGATCATTGGCGGCCATCAATCCGAAGGTTGGCCATTCGGTCAGCCCCTGTATACAGCCGATATCATCGCCCTACTACAGCAATTTCCTACTGTGATGAGCTTGGGGGCTGTGCAACTGTTTCCTATCCGCCGCCAGGGCGGGCGGTGGGTGCGGGGACAACCTACAGCCATGATTGATCCTGGTCCTAATGGCACTATCTGTTCCTGGTCTGATGCCGGAGGCGATCGCCATTTGATCAACATTATCGGCGGTGGAGGTTCCGGGGGGTCATAAAACCCCTCTACTTCCGCTACCCTCTGATCAGCCTTTAGCCCTGGAAGAGGGGCGACAGAGACCAGATACATTGAGCCAAGAATCCCCGTCCGGGCAGTCCCCCTCCATCAGTAGACAACCCTTTCACCATGACCCAGGTTCCTGACCAAAAATCTGTCCTGTTAGATATCGTCTCGATCGACATTCCCGAGACAGCACCAGCTCAGTTGCCTGAATTATCAGGTACTTTCTCCCAACCCGAACCAGACCGAGCCCCCGTAAAACTAATTCCAGGGGAAAACAGCTCCCTCGTCATTGACCTGGAAAACCTAGACACCCGCCCCTTGCACCTCACCTGTGAACTGACCGGGAATTTTCCCCACCACTGGTGTCAGACTCACATACCCGTTGTGTCCACCCTTGGCGAACTCCCAGGCCAACGAGTCATCCCCTACACTCCAGAATTATTTGTTACCCTCTTACCCGGAGAACGGCGCTCTGTCGTTCTTTGTTTTCAAGTCCATCGGGATTTTTTCGAGGCAGAAGAAGCTGTTTTCAGGGATACCGAGGCACTGCAACTCAACTATTCCGGCCGCTTTAATGTCTATGGCAGTTATCTCAATAACCAGTCCGATAATAGGCCTCTACTGGAATTTGTCGAGTTTGACCTATTTCTGCGACCGCGATCGCCATATATCAAACTACTACCGCAAATTTATCAAGAAATCGATTTTGTCGGCCGATTCCTGAAAATTATTGAAACCACTCTCGAGCCAGATCTGCAAATATTCGGCAATCTCTGGGCCTACTTAGATCCCCTCACCGCCCCCGAAAATATGTTGCCATTTTTAGCCCACTGGGTTGGCTGGCAGAACATCCCCACTCTCAGTCTCCAACAGCAACGCCGTTTAATTCGCAACGCCTTAGAGATTTATCGCGCTTCTGGAACTAGGCGGGGGCTGCGGTTTTACCTACACCTGGTAACTGGTTTACCTCTTGATGAAGATTTGCCGGAAGTGTCCAAACACATTTCAATTATAGAAAACTTTACCCAAGGGGCGGTCATGGGCAGCTCCTATCTGGGTATAGATACCATTTTAGGCGGTGGCAAACCTTTTCACTTTCAGGTCCGCCTGCTGTGCGATCCTGATACTATTGACGAGAAATTGGTTCGCACTGTTATTGAAGCACAGACACCAGCCTTCTGTACTTATGACTTAAAAATAGATTCGGACAATCATATATGATCATCACTGACGGCAATTCCTCTGATTACCCACCGCCAGAAATTCATCCCCTCCAACGTTTGATAGTTGATGATGGATTGCTGTTAAATGCCCAGCGTTGGCGACAATCCCACGAATACCACCGATCGCGACAAAATCTCTATTATCAATCTCTTTACCAACCGGGAATAGTGAGGGGGTTAGGGGTGTGTGTAATCGATGCCCCAGAGAGTATATCTGCCCAATATCGGGATAATCGCTGGGTGCAAATTCAGCCCGGAATTGCGATCGATTTGACCGGAAATCCGATTATTGTCGATCGCCCTATCGATTTTCGGATTGCCAAATTGGTGCAGACAGAACCCAGCACTATTTATTTAGTTCTGCGCTATGTTGATCCAGAAACTCTCTACCGTCAAAGCGATCAAGTATTGGTAGCTGAAAGTTTTAGGATCGACGAAAAAAATACCCCACCCTCACCCCAGGAAATCGAACTGTGTCGGATCACTATTTCTCCTGATTGCATCGAAATTAGACCCGCCACGAATGTTTTTTATCCTGATGTTAACGAGTTGGATTTACGATACCGGGGACGAGTCCGACCGCGCTCGGCTAAAACTCTGCGAGTGGGGATGGTTTTACAGGGGAATGCTGAAGATGTTTATTTAGGGCAGAATCTCGATTATCTATTGCGATCGCTTGCGGTTTTAGCACCGGTCACGATGGATGCTGAACCAGTCGAAGAAATTACCTTAACTTCCCAGGATGCTCAACATCGGCGAGACTATCACTTGCTATATATGAGATATTCTCAGATACTGTCTTGGGGAGAAACAGAATATAATGCTCTCAAATATTACAGCGATCGCGGCACTGTACTTTTCATTGAAGCCTCATCAGAACAGGTCAATATTGCTGATATTAATTCAGCGATCGGCGAACTTAAACAGGCTCTCAATGATATTCAATTTTCCCAAATTTCCGAATTTAAAAGGGAATTGTCCTCAGAGTTAACTATCTGTGAATCCGAACTTAAAAACCGCCTACAATCCGCCTTAGAACCTCTCGAAAATATAGCCCATCAATATCTGGGGATTCCGCTATCGAATATTGAGCCAATATCCGCCCAAGACCCGATTAAAATTCATCCCTTTTTATTTGATGAATTACCAATTATTAATCGAGAGCAAACTCGACTGATAAATTGGGGCAAAATTATTATATCCATAGGCTGTCTATCCTCTGGTTGGGGGTTAAATAATCATCAGGAATTATCCAGAGATTCCATCCGCAGCGCCCAAGAATTAGGGATTAATATTCTGAATTTTGCCCACCATCATTATCAATTGTCCAGTAGTCAAATGCCGGGCAAAATGCCGTAATTTTTACCACCAGACCAGGAAAAGCCATGAAACCATCTATTTCGATCCGATATTTCATTCCCCTATTAGTCGTGGTTCCCTTAGCTTTGGCTACCATAACTACAGCAATATTAGCTTTTTATAGTGGCAGTCAAGCCGTCAAGAGTCTGATTGCCGAATTGAGCCAAAAATCGATAAATTCCATTGAAAAACACATAGACACCTACCTACAAGCTCCCATGGTGGTAAATCAACTCAACCTGATCACCATTGAAAATGATTTAATCGACCTCAATGATGTGCCACTATTGACCCGTTATTTTCAGAATCAGGTAGCGGCGATCGATGGGTTATATTACATTTATCTTGGTACTGAAAGGGGTGATTTTATCGGTGTTCAACAGCAGCCAGATGGAACCCAGGTATTAGTTATTGGAAATGCCGCAGAAGCTGACGGTCGAAGTGTTTATCAGCTTGATTCGGCGGGAGTTCGTGCCGGCAAAATCAGAACCTTAGAAGCTCAGTATGATGTCAGACAACGACCCTGGTACAAAAGAGCTATAGAAATCGGTGAAATCGGTTGGAGTCCCATTTATATTTTTGGCTCCACATTAGAACTCGGAATGACCTCCGCAATTCCAGTTAAAAGTCGTGGAGGTGATACTATCGGAGTTGTGGGTATTGACCTGGGATTGAAAGACCTCAGCAATTTTTTGAGAAGTTTGGAAATCAGCCCCAAGGGTATCGCATTTATTATTGATCGCGCTGGCAATTTAGTAGCCAGTTCCACCGACGAACAACCCTTTTTGGATGAAAATGGCGAGAAACGACGATTACCCGCCCTCGAAAGTCAAGAACCTGTGATCCGCTCTACAGTCCAAAAGTTACTCGATACTGAGTTAAGCCTTAACCAAATTCAACAACCGATTTCCTCTAGCTTTCGATTGAATCGTGAACAGCAATTGCTACAGGTGACTCCCATGGAAAGTACGGGTTTGGATTGGCTAATTGTTGTGGTCATTCCGGAATCTGATTTTATGGAACTGATTTATAACAACCTTCGGTTTACGATGATTATTGGCTTGGGTGTGACGGTGGTAGCGATTACACTGGGGGGGATCGCGTCTTGGTGGATTATCCAACCCATCGATAATTTACACGCAGGAGCGAAAGCTATCAAAGCTAATTCTTTCTCGCCAGAAATGCTTGAATCTACTATTTCGCGCTCTGATGAAATGGGAGAATTGGGTCAAGCCTTTGTGGAAATGGCAGCAATTGTCCAAACTCGTGAGAAAAATATGAGTGAGGAGTTGGTGGAATTGCATCGCCAGCAAGAACAATGGCGGCGCGCGAGCCATAAAAACCAAGACCCGACTGTGCTATTTCAGGAATTGATGGAGCGAGCCAGACAGGCTAGAAAAAGTGGTTAATAAGAGTCCTGCTCTCTCGATGACAGTGTAGTTGCACTGTGCATTTTTCCAAAGATCGCGCTTCCCAATTATCGGAAACATGAAAACAGATATTTCTACTAAGGATTTAACTCTATACCCGGGCGGAAAAGACACTACATTTGATGTGGTGGTTATCAATGATAGCGATCGCATGAGTAGCTTTCAACTAGAGATATCCGCTGCTGGGGTGGAGTCAGATCGTGAATGGCTTTGGTACACAGTTACACCGCAAAGTGCGAATAAACCACCGGGGGACAAAACTGAGTTTCATGTGAAAGTGCTGCGATCGCCTATTCCCGGATTTGTGGGGTTAGTCAATCTCACCGTTAAAGTATTTTCCCTGGAATTAATGACCGAAGAACGTCACATTCTCAGGCTCAATATCATCGAGTCTGTTAGTGAGTGTCCGTTTCGAGTCGAACTCCCTACCAAACCCATTCAGACTCTCCCTAATAGTCAAGTGGAAATTGCCTTTAGTATCCACAATAATAGTCAAAAGGCGATCGCTGTTACCTTATCCGTACATAGTAGCAAGCGAGAATGGTTCCTGTTTGATAATCAAACTACCTTTAACCTTCCGCCACAGCAGAGTCAAAATTACTCCTTTACCTGCAACGTTCCCGAAATGTACGCTGCTGTTGCTGGGGTCTATCCCTTTACGGTGATCGGACAGTATCGCAACCAGAATTCACCGCCAACCAGAGGCCACATAGAAGTTTTACCCACCGGAAACGTAGATTTTGATGCCTTTCCCAAACGGCAATTAGTCCCCGCTCGTCGGCCTTGGCTGCCCCAATGGGGCATAGAACCGCCTGTTTACCAATTAGAATTCACCAACAATTCTAATTATTCTCAGGGACGAACTGCCGAAATTCTGGAAATCACAACCCCCACGTTCAATAACTACCCTAAAGTCGGGGGGGATATTGAACCGAGAGACGGAGAAAATGAGTTTTCCATTTATCCCGAACAGGTAAATTTGGCTCCGGGAGAAACCCAAACTCTGGAACTTATCGCCTACAGCAAACGGCCTTGGTTGGGTATCGGTAAAACACAGACCATTACAGTTAAGGAGGCTGTGGTATCTCCCCTAACTCCCGCTTCTAGCGCTTTAGGTGGTTTGTCGAAGGAAATCACAATTTCCCCAATTGCTGACGACCTCCCACTAACTGATGAACATACAGCCCACAGTGAACAGAAGGGTCTGCAAATTCTGGAGTTGAGACTATTACCGATTATTCCCCGGTGGTTACAGGTGGCGATCGCACTACTGATTTTAGGTGGTATTTGGTGGTTTTTGTATGCCGCTTTCCGACTTAACTATCATGCTGCTTCCGTCAATGTGGTTAGGTTTAACGGTTTGGGGGATATGGCGATTAGCACCTCCAATGACCAGACTCTGCGGGGGTGGCGAGTTCGGGAAAATAGACTGCAACCCATGGGTTTGTTGGGGAATTTGGGGAAGGCGGGGCGCACAGGTTTGTATCGCCCGGTTGATAATAATCAGGTGGCTGTGGGGTTGGAAAATGGGGAAATTCAGATTTGGGACTTGCTCAACTTGGCTGACAGCCCCCGGCGCTCCCTTTCTTATCGCCGGGATGATCGGGTCATGGCTTTGGCTTATAGTCAAAATTCCCAGTATTTATTCAGTGGCCACGGCAGCGGTTTAATACTGCAATGGTATCTGGGACCTACGTTAAATCTCACTAATGTTGAGGAACCTCAGTTAATTCAGGAATTTGATTTCGCTATTTATGATATAGCCCCCGTTGGGGCGCGACAGGAAACTCTGGCGATCGCTGGTCGCTATAACCAATTGGTGCTTTGGGATACCACGGGCGGTAATCAAGGCTTGCGAACAGTTCCCTACCCAGCGGGGGGACAAGATGAATACATCACCTCTCTGGCTACAGCAGCAGATAAGCCTTTTTTGCTGGCTACAGCAGACGATCGCGGTTCCATCAGTCTCTGGAATCTCCGCGAATGCTTAACCAACCAGTCCGCCACTTGTCAAATTATAGATCAGTGGCAAGCTCACCAAGGCCAGCCCATCCGTTCTCTAGCTTTGACCGCTAATGGCTGCTATTTAGCCAGTACCGGAGATGATGGAGAGGTGATGCTGTGGCTATTGAATAGCACAGGAGAGCGATCTACCCAAAATATGGGGGGTGAGGCGATCGCGCGATCGCCCTCCCCCAAAAGCAGTTTAGATATCATTGCCATTGACTCCTACCTCCGCATTATCACAGGAGGTAGAGATCACCAAGTGCGCCTTCACCGCATCCAACAACCTCCCACTCCCTGTAATTAGCAAAGGTAGAACAACTATTAATTATCCATTATCCATTAACTCATGAGCAGTACAGAAATTGTATATGACGGCCAACAACAACCTAACAAAATCGTCGAGGGGGTTCCCGAACCAGACCTACAGACTTGGGGAAAATCTCTAACCCTAATTGCCAACCCGTCCGGGGATTTTGCTATTACTGCTGGGGAAACCTTCGAGTTGCATATTACCCTAGTTAACCAGGGTCATTTGGGTGCGATTATTGACGTTTATATTGATGAAACCTCTACATCAGTATGGGAATGGTGTGCCATTCCTCACCAACGATTAGCCCTAAGTCCTCAGCAGAGTGCCGAAGTAGTCTTTGAATGTCCTGTGCCCCCCCAGGCGACTCCAGGAATTTACAATTACTTCCTAGTTGTAGATGCACCATTACACTACCCGGAAGATACCCCCATCCACCACAATGCTAATCTTCAGGTACTCCCACAAGTAGCGTCGGCGGTGCGACTTGATGATCCTACTTTTAGCCTGATACCCGCTACAACTTCCGTTGAACCAGCGATCGCCATAGCAGGACAGCCGTTAACCCTCCGTTTAATAGTCAATAACCGCGATCGCCGAGTGGATCGGTTTCGGTTGCACTGTACCGATGTCCCCCCCGAATGGGTAGAGATCCAATACCCAGAAGGCTTGAATGATTTGGGTTTAGTCGTCGCCACTGATAGTTTAGCCCTCAATCCCGGGGCGCGAGGAGAGATTCAGTTAAAGTTAAACCTACCGCCAGACATTGAGGCGGGGCGATATGCCACCACCATTACACTCAACTCCGAAAATCATCCTGATTTGACTCTGTTGGATATCCTCCACTTTCATATTAAGCCTAACTATGATTTGCGGTGGGATCTACAGACCGTGGTGGGTCGCATTCGCACCGGAAGCGGACAGTTTCAACTGCCAATCCAGAATCGAGGTAATACAGATCGCCAACTGCAGTTTAACCCCCGCGAACAAGGAGAAGTAGCAAATTGTCTGTATACTCTGATACCAGATGAGTTTCGGCTACCCCCAGAGGGGACTGTGGAAATGTCTGTCGAGGTCATCCCAAAACATTGGTGGTACAGACCTTGGTGGGGTCAGGGACGGGTGTTTGAGTTTTATTTGGAACCCCAAGATTTGCACCGCTTGCCCCTCCCTCAAGAGCGTATCAATGGCACTCTAATTTGGGAGGCTCGCCCCTGGTGGCAGTTGTTGTTAGCCATTTTGCTGGGACTAGGAGCGATCGCCGCCTTGATTTTCGCGATCTGGTCTGTATTTTTTAAGCCTCCCACCCCCCCCAGGATTTTAGAGTTTAGATCCGAGTCCCTCAGCTACGCCGCCGCTAATGACGATTTTATTTATTTGGGTTGGGTAATTGGACCGCCCACTCGCCAAATCCGTGCCCTGCAAATTGTTGGCAAATCTCCTGATGGTAGCATTTCCAGTGCTGCTGTTACCTATGATTTTAGTCGGGGTATTCCCGATGAGTTGGCTTCTGTGTGTACCCTCAGACAACTATTGCGATGCTACAATGTTCGCACTGATGCTCGTCGTCCTGGGGAGTATATTTTTGAGTTAAGGTTGCTTCCTAAAAACGATATTGACCAAATTCAAGTAGCAAAAACGAGTTTAATTAGGATTGCACCTCTACCTATTCCCCAAATTACCAGTTTTGATGTCAGATTAATCGATAGCAGCACCACAAGACCATCGCAGCGCCCGGAATTGACCACAGACAGGGTTGATAATGCGATCGCACTCAATAACACCTTTCCTAATAGTGATTCTTTCTTTGCTCCCCAACCTCAGAGAATCGCACAATTTAGTTTTCAGATTCTCCATG
>NZ_PKGG01000224.1:0-8198 GCF_046480465.1 Arthrospira sp. PCC 8006 | reverse complement strand
CCATGWTTYTGTCGTGAACTTCTGGAATTGACGGGAGTCTGCGAGGGAATGCGGCGACACCAATTTAGGGAAAGGTGTGRGTKRGRARGCGATCGCTCTATACCCCTAGCGGAAAAGGTTACAGCCAGACCTGTCGAATTTACCTCCCYCAACTCGCCAGTTAACCCTMACGCCAGGAAGAGTCTTTAAATGTATCGGAAATACTACGAGGAATTGAGTAATTTTTCAGGGGAGTTTCTAACAGTAATTGACAAAACCAGATTTGGCGTGATATTTTCAAGATAATGGTTATTCCGTGTCTATAACCGGATAAACTCCCCGAAACCCCTATGCTGTCGTGAACTTCTGTAATTGACGGGAGTCTGAGAGAGAATGCGGCGACACCAATTTAGACCAATTTCGGGAGAGGTGGACGAAGTTAGAACCGAAACGAACCGAAACGAACCGAAACTGTGGTAGGATGTCAAATTGTCCGAACACTGACCACCTGCACTGTCTCCCATGCCTAGCTTTTTACTCGAAGTCGGTACAGAAGAATTACCAGCAACCTTTGTCGAAGGCGCGATCGCCCAGTGGGAGGCGATGATTCCCGCCAGCCTAAAAGAACAATACCTCACCTGCGAGTCGGTGAAAGTGTACGCCACACCGCGAAGACTGGCTGTAGTCATAGCCGGACTGCCCGAACAGCAACCTGATCGCCAAGAAGAAATCAAAGGTCCCCCCGCCACTGCTGCCTTCAAAGAGGGGAAACCGACGAAAGCAGCGGAAGGTTTCGCGAAAAAACAGAATATCAAATTAGAAGACATCGAAATTCGCCCGACCTCCAAAGGGGATTTCGTGTTTGTCCTCAAACACATTCCCGGACGCAAAACCGCCGAAATTGTCACGGAATTAATACCCCAATGGATTAATCGGTTGGAAGGTAAGAGATTTATGCGCTGGGGAGATGGAGATATCCGCTTCCCCCGTCCGATTCGTTGGTTAGTAACCCTACTAGATCAGGAGATATTACCGCTAAGTATCCCCAACGGTTCGGAAACTATTAGCAGCGATCGCCATAGCCAAGGTCATCGAGTTTTACACCCTAACTCAGTGAGTATTGCGGAAGCCACGGACTATGCGGAAACCCTGGGTAAAGCCTTTGTAGAAGTAGATCCGCAGACGCGAAAAACAGCGATCGCCAACCAGGTAAAAGTAGCAGCGAACAGCGTAGGCGGCGAGGCGGAAATTCCCGAAGATTTGCTGAATGAAGTGGTTAACTTAGTGGAATGGCCGACAGCGGTAGTGGGAACTTTTGACGGGGAATTTTTAGTGCTGCCACCGGAAGTGATTAAAATGGTAATGGTGACACATCAGCGGTATTTCCCAGTCTTAGATACCCAAGGTAATCTGAAACCATATTTTATTACTATTTCTAATGGTAATCCAGCCAAAGCTGCCATTATTGCATCGGGGAATGAACGGGTAATCCGCGCCAGATTAGCAGATGGAGAATTTTTCTATAAAACCGATTTAAAGAAACCCCTAGAAAACTATCTCCCCGACTTGGAAAATGTCACGTTTCAAGAAGATTTGGGTTCAGTTCGCGATAAGGTAAGTCGGATTATTGCCAATGCCGATCGCATTGCTAAACAGCTAAAAGTAAGCGAAGGGGAACTCGCCCAGATTAAAAGGGCAGCCTTATTATGCAAAGCTGATTTAGTCTCTCAGATGGTTTATGAATTTCCCGAACTTGAGGGAATCATGGGTGAAAAATATGCTTTAGCTGGCGGGGAATCTGAAGGGGTCGCTAAGGCTATAGTTGAACATTATCTTCCCAAGGGAGCAAGCGATCGCCTGCCGACAAATATCATTAGTCAAGTGGTCGCCCTAGCTGATAAACTCGACACCCTAGTTAGTATTTTTGGCTTGGGAATGCTTCCCACAGGTTCATCAGATCCCTTTGCTCTGAGACGGGCGGCTAATGGAGTTCTGAATATTATCTGGTCGGCTGACTTACCTTTAAATTTGCATGAGTTGCTAAAGGATTTAACGACGGATTTCGTTAATAGTCATCCTAACGCGATGTTAGGTCTGATTCATCATTTAGAAGATTTCTTTTTACAGCGCATTCGGACTTTGTTGCAGGACGAGAAATCTATTGATTATGATTTGGTAAATGCGGTGCTGGGAGATGAAGACATAGAATATAAGGAACGCGCGTTACAAGATTTATTAGATGTACGCGATCGCGCTTTGTTTTTACAAGAAATTCGCGGTGATGGTACCTTAGACATCATCTATGAAACTATCAACCGTTCCACCCGTCTGGCTAAACAAGGCGACCTCGACACGGGGGAACTTCAACCCGATACGGTGATTAACCCTTCCCTGTTTGAAAAGTCTTCAGAACAGGCATTGATGGAAGCCCTAGAAAACTTGATACCCAACACTCAAGCCGCGCTAGAAACTCGCAATTATCGACAGTTAATTACAGCCTTAGCAGCAATTGTTCCCACAGTTACCCAATTCTTTGACGGTGAAAATAGTGTTTTGGTGATGGACTCTAACCCGAAAGTACAGCGAAACCGTCTCAACCTACTAGGGTTGTTGCGAAATCATGCCCGTGTACTAGCAGATTTTGGCGCAATTGTCAAGGGGTAAATGATAGATTTTACAATTCTGTGATGATTTCTTTGGGAAAAAATTTGAATCCATTAAGGACAAAAATAACTAACCCAGTCAGAATAACCCAATTAGCCAACAGGAAACTAGAGACAACCGCAACTAAAGCAATGCCTCCTGAGACTAGCTTGATTAATTCTTCTTGGGTGTAAGTATAAACCAAAACGGCAGCAATAGAGATAGCGATCGCAATTAGGGAAGGTAAATATCCTTCGGGGGGCGTTAACTATAAACCCTTATCCTGACAGCGATAGCGGGTTATTACTCAACCCCTATATCCTATTGAGTTACTCAGATATTACTCACAATCTARTCMTAGCACAGGAAAATAATTCTGTCAATAGGATGATTACTCAGTCAACAAGCACAACTTAATCAATCTGTCAAATGCCTACTATCTCCCCCTAACCAAACACAGACAGGGTAACTCTCTCGTGATACCCGTCAATGGCAAGCCTTCGGTTCGTAACGAACCATTGACTGCTATCACGTCGTTCGTTTCCCCAATAGTGCTTGTTCCGGTTGGGGGGAGGGTATGGCTCAAATTTCAAAACCCATAGGGGTAGTCAGGTTATTGGGGAAATATTGGGGAGCCTACTCACTACCAACAAAATGCGATCGCATAATCACGACTAACCTGGCTATGACATACTGAAGCGATACCCCTAAACAACTTTTCAACTGGTGACTTGTTTCGTCATCTCTCGCTGATACCTACATAATCCTAGAGAATTGATTCCCCATCGAAACCGATACCTACATACCGCTAGACAAGTCTCCAATTTTTGGTGGTAATCATCCCGTGCCGAACCCAGTACCCCTAATAGACGGGTTAAGGTTTTGGCTTAGGGTGTTTATTGTGGGTAAACTAGGGGGGTAAGCATATAAATAATTTTCGATACCGTATTTTCGGTACTGAAAACAGATAATATGAATGAACCCCTACAGTCAGAAACCATAGGGGCCATTTAAGTTATTGAGTTAGCTGTTAGGTGTTAGGGTTTAGTACAGGAAATGTCGTTTTGGTAGCTCCCCGCTAATCTTACACTTAGTAATCATAGCTAACGCTACGTCTGTTAGCTTGTCTACAATGAGTTGGTCAGATTTCCCTATGTAGATGTGATGATTGACGCTACCATCCCACCCTTTGAGGTTCCAGTAGGTAAAACCATTAATTGAGAGTTTTTTGCAAGCTGTAAATCGTTTACCATTAACCTCTACTGAAAAAGATTTATGGGTTTCTAGGTATTTAAACCATTCTAAAGAACCTACTTCGATACAGATATTACCATGACCTACCAGAAACCCTTTGTAAGACCCTGTTAGTGTGACTACTGGGAGTAGCTTAGGCATTAAAATCACCTCCCAGTAGGATATCGCTGTTATAACCATTAAGGTTACATTCAGGTGATATTACGTCTGAATCGAATCGAGTAATAATTGGATACTGAGATTCTACCCATTTCTCGTGTACTGCCAGAAAGTCAATAGCGTAATTATGAGCAATTTCTGCTATCGTGATTCTATCCTCACGAGTTGCTGTTAAATTATTGCCAGCTAATCTGACAAAAATCTCCCTAGCCATTTCTGCAATAACCATCATTTTTTCTTGTTCAAACTCATTCATGGCTTTATTTCCTATTGATTAATTGAACTTGTGATCATCATTATCGGGGTGATTTTGATTATTGTTGTGTTCTGTAATTTTTGCATAAAGCAAGGCTTCAATACCTTTGAGTAACTCGATTTCCGCGTTTAAAAAATGCCTGTGGATTTGAATAAATTCGACAATTTCGTCGAATTGTTCAGATGTGATAGCAAGTTCTACTAAGTCAAGTAATCCTACCGCGTTAGGGTTTAATCGATTACTCATGTAGCTATATTCTACTACGTTTAATCCGGGCGTACTTGATTTGATTGACATGGATTTATCCTTTGATAGTGGTTAAGTTGTGATAGTTTAACGTCATTTCGGACGGGTTTGTTACTCAATTTTAGTCAGCAAATGTTTAATGTAATTAAGTTGTTTTAGGAGTAATTGTTCCTTTGCGACTGCCAGGGAATACTCGGTTTGACAATCATTCATTATTGTTATCAAAGTATCCTTAGCGTCTTGTTTGGTAGCATTGTAAATCGTGGTGTCTACCATTTGTTTAAACGTTTTAAACCTTGTTTGAGTAATAGCGTCAATGTTATTTTGAGTCATTTTAATTACCTCCTTAAATAATTTGTTTCCAAACGTTTTTACCGTTTTGATTAATCATTGAATAGCCCCTGCTTTTCATTAGATTAGTCAACTCTGAAACATTAACGCGACTATCAAGATATCCATCTGTTTTAGCTCTCTCAATGGCTTCTTTTAACGCTTTCGGGTCGATATCAGTTACCACCTCGGTTAACTCAGGACATCCCGCGTTAATTGCCTGGTTGTTTTGTTTCATTTTTGCCTCAATACCTTGAGTGATAAAACTGTCTAAAAATTGTTCAGTACCTGATGATATAGTCAAGATTTTTTCATTAACAAAATCCCAGTAATCATTGAAGCGTTTAATTGATTCATTGATAGATAATTGATAAATCAATGAATGGGTGACAATAATTTCACTTGATAACCTAGCGTTAATGATATATTTTTTGTGTTTCTGTAGTTGTTTTTTGACCTTGCTGTATTGATTGCAGTTATCGATATTTCTCCAGAAAATTTCTAATTGAGATGATAATTTATCAAGCGTAATATCCTCTACATCGTTTAAATCACTTAACTCGTAACCATTGCCCCTATATTCCTCTGATGTCATAGTCTCTCGTTTTTTAAACCATATAGGAAACATTCGTCTTTTGAGTTCGTTTAACTCCCACAATGTCCACAATGGATGTATTGAATTAATCACCTTTAAAGCGAAAGCATTAAAAATCATGTTAGTTCCCGGTGTCTGACTACTGATGGTTATTCGGCTATTTTTGCGGTTTAACACCTGGAAAAGCGATAACATATTCTCATTTTTAATCAACAAATTAGGAGTGATATCTTCCCAT
Source organism: Arthrospira sp. PCC 8006 (assembly GCF_046480465.1). NCBI lineage: Bacteria > Bacillati > Cyanobacteriota > Cyanophyceae > Oscillatoriales > Microcoleaceae > Arthrospira > Arthrospira sp. PCC 8006. Next base: position 2,498 of record NZ_PKGG01000224.1, on the reverse strand, counting down.
ACCAATATAAAATTTTTCTCAAATTCACATTGAAGGGGGTCATAAAATCGTTCATGTTGTATCTTGTTTCTCAGTGAAGCGAAAGTGCTATTAGCAAGCACCGAGGTTGTCTTGTATAGTTCAGATGCTACGGTAGCTATCTGTGACTTTCCAGTACCGCTAGACCCCCAAAGGAACAGGATACCAGCGGTAGACATTAACGTTACTGGAGACGCTATAAACGAGGCGATAATTGGAAACTGAATATCAGGATATGGCAGAACACAGACAGCCCGTAAAACAGACTCTAATTGCTCACCCAGGTTGCCTTCTGTGATTATTTCTTCTAGTTCAGATGACATCTGACTTCTAATTAGTCTATAATCAATATAGTCCTCAGACATGGTAGTAACCTCTTATCGCTCTTGTATTGCTGACATGGTATGGTGGTTATTCCCCCCTAAATATTTAGGGGGGATTTATTTGTGACTACATTAATCGCAGTAATTCAATTAATGCAATTAATACATTAGAATCAAGTTGTTTAACCTTGTTATAAAGACTCTCAAAGCTAGGGTCACAATCCAAAACCTTAGCCCCTTCTGTTAACCTTTCYTCRAAGGTTTTGTATTTTGCCTTTCCATTAAATCCTGCTTTATTTTTAGTCTTGGATTCAATGAAAGCGTCAATATCTCCGATTGAGTAAGTAGCGACAGATTGATTGAATGGATTAATACATTCAATTTCTAAGATATTAGAAATATCAGAGTTTAAATTATCGTCTCCGATATTTCCCTCTAATATCCTGTCAGAAAGTTTGACTGATGATTGACTTAGATTTATTGTTGCTGTAAACATCACAGAACCGTCTGTAAGCATTGAGTCACTTTCGACTATTTTAAGCAATGCGAGTTCTGGAGATGTAGGGGTGTATTCTCGTTTTTTGCCGTTATATTCAGTCTCGTATTTTTCAATACAAAACCGTACAGCAATTAATTCTTTATCACCTTTGGAGTAACTCCAATCCCTATCATTAAAATTCTGAAAATCCCCAGAAATACCCTTTCCGAATATCCATAGGTGAGGTGGTTTTATTCGGAATTGTGCATAATCAACAATTAGAAAGGTTGCCGTTTCACCGGGCTTAACTGCACTGCAATAACTAAATTTATCGTCCTGTTTTTTGCCGTAATATCCGATACTCATGATTAACTATCCTTTGATGATTGATTGATTGTTTTTGAGATTTTTTTRCAGACATCCCAAAACTGAGAATTYCCAACAATTGAAACCCGTAACTTACCCTCATAACTTAATTTAACTGTACAGGTTCCCCTGTAACCTCCACGGGGAAAATACGAACCCATATAGGAGTAGGCTAAATCCTTGAGTTGTGAAGTTTGATGGTCCTCAATAGGGGTTAGTATCCGGTAGGCTATTTGAGTGGTTTAATACTCAAATAAATGCGGATTATAGGTAGCACTTAACAGCTCTCCCGTGATATCAAAAATCCCTCTGTAGTGTAGTTTATTCATTGTTTGTCCTTGGAATTTCTAAGTTGTTTAAAATCTCCTGAAACTCGTCGATATTGATAAATGAGATGCCTTGCCATTGATAAGATGTCCCCCTTATAACAAACCAACACTGATTGACTAAGCCAGGATTAAGGTACTGCAATAACTGCATTTTTAGCTTAAATGAATCAGTTAATACTCCCTTAACTTCGATGTAACGATTAAAGAACGGACTATAAAAATCTGGAATCCAGGTGATATTTTTCCAAGGTTTTGTATGTTCAATTAATGTCATTTTAGGGTGAACAATTAATTGATTATCATGTTTTCGTAGAAGGTGATAAACCCGACACTCAAATGCACTTGGAAAATAATAGCCGTCTATTTTTTGCCCTCTAGCMTTGTATTTATTTTTCATCTTTTGGGTACACTCCGAAAGATGTATTAGGATTATCAGGTTCTCTATCCCCGCCGTTTTCGGCTTGATATATATTCCATTCTTCTCTGTAGAACTCTAGGGCTTCTGTACAAATTTCCTCAAGTTTGTCAGGATGTAATGGGATTAATTTTTTAAGAATTTCGCCTATAAAATAAGCAATAAAATCCTTATCAAACTTAACTAAAGTTGATTGCCACGTAAACCCCTTTACGCCTGAAATTGGAACTTTGATATATAGGGAATGACCGATATACATCAAGGGGGTTAACGTGATGTTTCGTAGGTTAAGCCTAACCTCGGACCAATGACGTGGTATCATGCTATAATTTCCTAATGCTTAGTGGCTACCGCTTATGTGCTTTTAAAATAGAGTCCCTAAAAAATTTACACATAAGCGGTTTTGTTTTTGGTGTGGGATTAATCTAACCAACTATAAAATGGGTTGACTTCATTATCTTCATCCTCTAAATCACTCTCAGAGCCCAATAGATGGTCTTCTAGTGCATTAATATCATCCTGTATGRCTCCCGTAACCTTACGAGGTAGCTTTACTCCACCTGCTTTTA
>NZ_PKGG01000027.1:0-37981 GCF_046480465.1 Arthrospira sp. PCC 8006 | reverse complement strand
ACCCAAATCGAACCCAGCCTCACCTTCAAGCAAACCCTCGCTAGTAGGTAGCAGGTTAAACCCATATAAAACCAGGATAGGGGAATCGTAAACGGAACTAGATCCGCGATTTTATAGCCTAAACCGTTTAGATATTGGTAATGACCGAAAGGAAAACCTGTGCTAGTCCCCAGTAGTTCACTACTCAGCGATAGGACAATAGATGGCACCATAAATCCTAGCGTCGTAGCCAGCCCTAGGGTGCGATAGGCGTATAAACTAACTGCGATCGCTCCAAACACAATATAAGCTACTCCTCCCCCTGCCATACTCAGTTGAAAGAAACTTTGTCCTATGGGGGGTAGGTTAATAATTAGTTCTGGATTAGGTAGAACTATTAGCAGTCCCGCTAGACCAAACAGGGTGGACAGGATATGGATGGTCAGAAAAAATCGCTCTTGCATCAGAAGTTGCTTCATGGGACTCCTCAAACAGATATGAAACGCAGACCGCGTTTCCGAAAACTTTATAAATCTTTATACAACAATAGACTTATTTGCTGTTAAACGCGACCCCCCCCCTGTCCCCTCCCTGTCACGCCCCATATCCCTGGCCCCTAACCCTAAGCTAATATCCTCCAGATCTGCCATATTGACAGACAGCACATTGACAACTATTCTTATTAAAGTCCAGACTAATTTATAATAACTTTGAATTAGCTGGTGGGACTCAAGCCAGAATGGTAGCCCATTTTTAGGAAAGTCCCAGGTTTTGTGCTGCTCATAACAGACTATCAACCAACCATCAATATCCATATAACACCCTGGCTGTGCCAGAACAAATCAATTCCTAGAGCCTATCATATCTCAGCAATTGAGAAATATTATGAATATCAGCTCACCTTGACACTTGGGAAAAAAATTACATGAAACGAAGAAAAGTTATCTCTTTCATTGGATTAGCAATAGCCACCAGCGCCATCTCGATCGCTTGTGGTCAACAACAAACAACCATCGATCCAACCGCCACCAATGGTACAACAGGTGCAACCTTAGTCGTTTATTCTGGTCGTGCAGAAGACCTAATTGGTCCAATGTTTCAGCGATTTCAAGCCGAAACTGGCATTCAAGTCAATGTCCGTTATGGGGATACAGCCGAATTAGCCGCCACCATCTTAGAAGAAGGTCAAAATTCCCCAGCCGATATTTATTTTGCTCAAGATGCAGGAGCTTTAGGCGCTCTACAAAGAGAAGGGCGCACCCGTCCCATTCCAGAAACCTTACTCAATCAAGTAGACCCTAGGTTCCGCTCTCGCGAAGGACAATGGATTGGTATTACCGGACGCGCGCGCGTATTTAACTACAATACAGATCTACTCAGCAGCGATCAAGTTCCTAACTCAATTTGGGAAATTACACAACCCGAATGGTCAGGACGCATTGGCTGGGCTCCAACTAACGGCTCCTTTCAATCCTTTGTTACCGCCCTACGAAAGCATGAAGGCGAAGAACGCGCTAGAGAATGGGTAGAAGCCATGCAAGCCAATAACCCCCAGGTCTATCGCAATAATACAACCATTGTCGAAGCCTTGGGGCGCGGTGAAGTAGACCTGGGATTAGTCAATAACTATTACTTGTTCCGCTTTAAAGCCGAAGATCCCAATTTCCCTGTATCCTATCACTATCCCACCGGCGATGTAGGTTCTATGATCAATATAGCCGGAGTCGCTATTATCGATAGCACAGACCAACCCGAAGCAGCATACGCCTTTATCGAGTTTATGCTTAGTCCAGAAGCACAACAACACTTCGCCCAAGGGAATAGTGAATATCCCTTAATTGATGGCATTCAACCACCAGACGGACAGATTCCTATTGCTCAGATTAATCCCCCAGATATCGATCTCAGTGACTTAGAAGACTTAGAAGGAACACTAGAGTTGCTGCGTTCAGCAGGGGTTTTATAACCAAAGAATCCCATCCTATTGATCAGGAAGCACTAGACCCCTTCCTGATTTTTTCGCTTACTTTCCCATATAATATCCTCACTAATTTTTTCATTAAATGACTATTAACCTAAAGCAAACATTATCCTCAACTAGCTACTTATCCACCAGGCGATCGCATCCTCCTATTTTTTTAGTCATCATGGCTGCCATAGTCGCTTTAGGCATGGCATTACCCCTCGTTTACCTAGTAATTAGGGCAATGGGCATTGGATTAGCCCCCTTCATCGCCCTTATATCCCGACCCCGCACCATTCAGGTATTTTTTAACAGCATAGGTATGGCCTTCTTTGTCACGATCCTATCTGCCTTGATTGCCATTCCCCTAGCATTTCTAATAGTACGCACCAATTTACCAGGGCGGCGTTTTTGGTCAGTAGTCACCACCTTACCCCTAGCTATCCCCACCTATGTAGGCAGTTTTGCCCTATTAGCCTTCGCCGGACCCCGTGGTAGTATGATCCAAATTCTCCTCGAACCCTTCGGAGTCCAACGCTTACCCTCTATTTATGGCTGGGCTGGAGTAATTATCGCCACCACACTATTTTCCTACCCTTACATATTGCTCACAGTGCGATCCAGTTTACAAGGCATGGACCCAGCCATGGAAGAAGTATCACGGGTTCTCGGATATACTCCCTRTCAAACCTTCTGGCGGGTCACCTTACCACAACTGCGCCCGGCGATCGCCGCCGGGTCTCTACTCGTCTCACTCTATGCCCTCCAAGACTTTGGAACTCCCGCACTCATGCGCTTTGAATCCTTTACCTACGTCATTTTTTTACAATATCGCACCAGTTTTGACCGTAGTATGGCCGCCGCCTTATCCCTAGTATTAATCGCCTTAGTCGGGTTGATTTTATTGCTAGAATATCGAGCGCGATCGCGAGCCGCCTATTATAGTAGAGGTTCAGCTAGTCAACATCAACAACCCCTGATTCCCCTAGGTCGGTGGACTTGGTTAGCCCTCGGTTTTTGTATCCTCATCACACTATTTTCCCTAGTAATGCCCATCGGAGTTTTATTCTTCTGGTTAGGGCGTGGTCTGCGAGTAGGTCAAAACCCCATAGAATTAATCACCATGATGTTACCTGCCGCCTACAACTCCATCTATAGCTCAGGTCTAGCAGCCATCATTTCTACCCTGTTTGCACTCCCCATCGCCATTCTCGCCGTCCGCTTTCCTAGCCGCCTCACAGCCACCTTAGAGCGCACATCCTACATCGGTTTTGGAATGCCGGGAATTGTCGTATCACTCTCCCTCGTCTTCTTTGGAGCCAATTATGTACCCTGGCTTTATCAACAACTTCCCATGTTGATCTTTGCTTATCTAGTCTTATTCATTCCTCAAGCCGTCGGAACATTGCGCGGCTCACTACTTCAAGTATCCCCAAACCTAGAAGAATCTGCCCGTATTTTGGGACGCACACCCTGGCAAACTCTACGTCAAGTCACCTTACCACTCGTTCGTCCTGGCGTGATCAGTGGCGCTATGTTAATCTTCCTAACCTCCATTAAAGAATTACCAGCCACTCTCTTACTCTCTCCCATCGGTTTTCGTACTTTAGCCACTCAAATTTGGCAAGCCACAGCAGAAAGTGTAGCCTTTACCCAAGCCTCAGTCGCCGCACTCATGATGTTGTTCGTGTCCACCTTAGCTACACTCATTATTCTTTCCCAAGAACGCCGCATCAAAAATGCACAGCCTAACCTTACCCAGTTAGAAGACTAGGAGCCACTCATCTCTGATGTTTCTCTTATGTTAACTTTTGTAAATAAAAGTTAAGAAATGTTAAAAAAATTCCTCTCACTGGGGGGGTTGCTTTACCGCGTTCACTCGTGCTATTATTATAAATAATGGGAATATTGACAATTTTATTTTTTGTTAATAGATTGCAATTATATTTTGGTATATAACAACAATATATTAGCATGAGTTGCCACCCCCTGTCAACCCTCTGAGGAATTAAGCCTAGCAGGGAACAGGGCAATTAATTATTAATTATCCCGGCCCCCCTCAACCAATTTCACCTTAAAGCCTAACCCTGACCGGACTACGATTTTCCGTCAGCGACAACTCAGATTTAACAATCATTGAAGTTCCAGTCATTTCTGGAGGTTGCGGTAACTCCAGTATTTCCAAAATAGTCGGAGCTATATCCGCCAAACAGCCATCACTTCTCAAAGGTACATCAGTGCCATGGCCAGGAATTTTCCGCCCCTCCCCTTCAACCAGAATAAAAGGCACCGGGTTAGTACTGTGAGCAGTCCAGGGATTACCCTGTTCATCCGACATATATTCAGCATTACCATGATCAGCAATAATAATCGCTGTTCCCCCAGCTTTAGAAATACCTGCCAACAATTCCCCCAAACAGCGATCGACCGTTTCGATCGCCTTAACCGCCGCATCCATCATCCCCGTGTGACCCACCATATCAGGGTTAGCATAATTGATCACAATCAGAGAATAAATCCCCTTATCGATACCCTCAAGAGCAACTTCTGTCACTTCCTCCGCAGACATCTCCGGTTTTTGGTCATAGGTGGCGACCGCCGGACTAGGAATCAGTTCTCGATCTTCCCCCTCAAAAGGATGTTCCAAACCACCATTAAAGAAATAAGTCACATGGGCATATTTTTCGGTTTCCGCCGTCCGCAGTTGTTTCAACCCATGATCAGCAATTACTTGTCCTAAGATATTATCGAGTCCTTGGGGCTCAAAAGCTACATCCACCGGATAGTTGGGATCATACTGAGTAAAAGTCGCAAAACTCAGAGGCTCGATCAGTTCCCGTTCAAACTCATCAAAATCCTCCATCACAAAGGCTTGAGTAAGCTGTCGAGCGCGATCGGGTCGGAAATTAAAGAAAATCACCCCATCTCCGGGTTCTACAGCCCCTGGTGCTACTCTAATAGGGTTAATGAACTCATCTGTGATACCCTCTCCGTAGGATTCCCTCATGATCTCAGCTATAGTGCGATCGCTCTGTGGTCCATCGGTAGTCATGATCGAATAAGCCTTCCTTACCCGGTCCCATCGATTATCACGATCCATAGCATAGTAACGGCCGCTAATAGTCGCAATGTGCCCCACCCCTATTTCCTTAGTGTAGTCTTCAATTTGTTGAAGAACCTTAATTCCATCATTAGGGTTAGTATCACGGCCATCAGTAATCCCATGAATACAGACATTAGACAACCCCTTAGCCTTAGCCATATCCAGCAATCCCAGGATATGGTCAACATGGGAATGCACACCCCCATCGGAGCATAAACCCATTAAATGTAACTTACCCTCTCGCTGACGAACTTCCTCGCAAACTTTACTCAAAGCCCGATTATTCTGAATACTGCCATCCGAGACCGCATCAGAAATCCTCACCAACTCTTGAGGAACCACTCGTCCCGCACCTAAATTCAAGTGACCAACTTCTGAGTTGCCCATCTGACCCTCTGGTAAGCCGACAGCCTTACCAGAAGCCTGAATTAATGTTCGAGGATAAGCAGTCCAAAGGCTATCCATCACAGGGGTATTGCCAACAGCAATGGCATTTCCGTCCGTTTGTTCACGATAGCCCCAACCGTCTAATATGATTAGTACAACGGGAGATACAGACACTGATGCCATGCCAACTTACCTTTTCGCGACGAGTGAATTCCATCGACATGATATCATCCCTTTACCTAACTGTTAAATCTTTGCTAGGTGAAAAGGCAACAGCAAGCCAATTTAGGTGTAACCACATCGCCCTTTAAGTCCCAAAAACCCTCGTAAATTTGTTAACCTGGGGTTATTACCAACCAGCCCATAATTTTAAACAGATGGCAGCTAGAAATGATGATTGTGGTTCGTTTCAAGCTACCCTTGACATGAGAGCGTCAAATTTAGAGCATGATTTAATCTCAAATTAGGTTAATATTTTAGGGCAATATGGTATAATAAGCGAGAAGTGCGAGACGTTTAGGAGTCAAATAAGGCTGCAATGCCTGAAATAACCTCCTAGTGGGACTTGCACCCCTTGGTGGAATATAAGGGATTCGCACCCCTGACCATCCCATAACTGTTTATATGTCCCGACGCTTGGAGAAATCTAAGCAAGGCAGGGGACTCAAGGTCATAAACCAACTGAGAAATCAGGGCGTTGAGAGTAACGGCGATAGCCACCCCCAGTTTGAGGAATCACAACCCGTCAGATTGAAGCGGGGAACGGAAGGCGTGAGGGAAACCTATTCCCAATAATCCGACCACTGCCAACCATCCATGACTAAGGAAATCTGAATGTTCCGGCTTGAACCATCGTAATTATTAAGTAGCGAAATAGGTTGATACGCTGCGCTCAAAAGAGCAAGGGGAAAAGTAGGAGTTTTCATCCACTACCTACACAGACCTTTAAAATTACCCCGGTGGACAGGACAAGTCTAAAGATGGAATGCCCGTATAAACGGAACGTTTAAACCCCTCATAGGTTCTCAGCAGGATGTAACTGCACAGTAGTGAAAAGTGTAAGCGTATGCCTTTAAGGGGAAAGGATGTGACTGAAAGCTAATGCCTAACTGTAATGGTTAGGATATGCCCACTAGTCACGGTGTGGATATAGAGACTGCGACAAATAAGAGTGTTTATGACGAGAGCGAGTTTAAAGACTACGATGTTGTATTTAGCTCCAAAAGTTGAAGTCACAAAGCAGGGAGTTGTTGCCCTGTTCCCGATGTCAAAAGGGGTATCTACATCAGGAGCCGTATGAGGTGAAAGTCTCAAGTACGGTTTGGAATTGGAGTTGGGGAAGGTGACTTCCCTTTCGACCATAACGTTGAGGATAAACCTATTGCCAGATATGTCAAACCCAAGGAAGCGGCCTAAATCCTTGGAGTCCATGAAAGAACACTCCGCAGATGGGACGAAAATGGCTCAATCGAGACCATCAGAACCCCCGCTGGGCAACGACGATACAACGTTGAGTCATATACTGCTGCCAAATCAGGCAGTGACAAACGCAAAGTCGTTATCTATGCCCGAGTTAGTAGCCGCGCCCAGCAGTCCGACCTCAACCGACAGGTGGCCGCACTGTCCAACCTCTACCCCGAAGCAGAAGTCGTCTCCGAAATCGGAGGCGGGCTCAACTTCAAGGGAAAGAAAATGCTGGCCTGACTGGGACAAGTCTTGTCAGGAGATGTCCGCATGGTTGTCGTTGCCCACCCAGACCGATTGGCCAGATTTGGATGGGACTTGTTTCGATGKCTCTGTGAGCAAAACAGGTGCTCACTCATGGTTCTCAACGAGACAAGTCTCAGTCGAGAACCAGAAATGGTTGAGGACATCCTCCACTGCTTCAGTTCCCGATTATACGGACGGAGTAAATACAAAACTCAGGTCAAAGAAGATCCGGATTTACCCCAGCCCAGAGCTAAATCAAGTCTGGCGTAAATGGCTGGCTGCTTGTCGGTATTGCTACAACCAAGCAATTGCATTATCCCGGAGTGGTAAACGACTAAGCAAGTTAAAGTTACGCTGCGGAAGTGATGCAGAGCGACTTGCCTGMATGGGTCAAAGAAACACCCGGCCATATTCGGCAGAATGCTATCTTTGATGCCTATCTCGCCTTTTCAGTCAGTCCTGGCGCAAGGTTTAGGAGCTGTCGGGATAGTTCTCAAGGGATTAAGTTCAATAATACTAATTTCTCTTCAGGGAGTTGGTATCCAAGACTAACGAAAGGATTAACTTTCATGGTTTCCTAAGCTATCCCTAAAACTTGCGGGCAAGGGACTCAGTTGGTGTTTACCAAAGGTCGATGGTTGGCGATTTTCCCTGAACCAGTTGCCGTTACCCCAACTGAAGCGAATGGCGTGATTGCATTAGACCGGGGTGTCCGAACTTTCATAACTGGGTTTGATGGCTCTCGGTTTCTGGAATTGGGCTCCGGAGATATAGGACGCATTACTAGGTTATGTCAACATTTGGATGATTTGATGAGCCGAATCGCCAAGGAACCCTGTCGTTCAAGAAGGCGACGGATGAGGCAAGCGGCTCAACGAATGAGAACTAAAATCCGGAATTTAGTGGATGAGGCCCACAAGCAAATTGCTCATTACTTGACTAATGACTACAGCATAATTTTTCTGCCGACCTTCGAGACTTCCAACATGGTTGCCAAAGCCAAGCGGAAAATCAAATCCAAGACTGCCCGCGCCATGCTGACATGGGCGCATTATCGATTCAAACTAACCCTGAGACATCAAGSSGARATAACTSGAACCACAGTTGTAGATGTGACGGAAGAATACACCAGCAAAACCTGTACTCACTGTGGTCATGTGCATTCCCAGCTAGGTGGCTCAAAAGTGTTCCGATGTCCTGAGTGTGGGTTCACTCTACCCAGGGACTGGAACGGTGCTTTTGGAATCTTTCTAAAAGCTTTGCGGGATACCGCCTCTGTTACCTTAACGGGTAATAGTGCTATCGTCGCATTGTCAGGCAATAGCCGGATAAATGTCGCGTAAATGTATCAGTAATGTTATACCGTTTCGGATCAGGAGAATTTAATGAGACTCAAGATTCAGGCTGTAATCATGATGATCGCGCCATTGGGATTTATCACTGGTGCGATCGCCGCTGACTCTGATGACTTACAGAGGCTTATAACTACTAATCAGTGTCCTGGCTGTGATCTGCGGGAAGCGGACTTGTCAAGGGCTCAACTGTCTGGGGCTAATCTTTTTCAAGCCGATCTGGGCGGCGCTATCCTCCGACAAGCAGATTTACGCAGTGCTAATCTGCAAGAGGCTAATCTGTATAATGCCGACTTGGGGGGTGCGAGTTTAGCTGCTAGTAATTTGTTTAAGGCTAATCTCCACCATGCGAACCTACAAAGGGCTGATTTGCGTGAAGCCGATCTCGGTCAGGCTATGCTGGGTCGTGTAGACTTGCGGCGGGCTGATCTTAGGGATGCTAATCTATTTCAGGCTAACCTCGGTCAGGCTTATCTGGAAGAGTCCGATTTGATGAATAGCAATCTCCAAAGGGCTTTTTTATTTAGGGCTAATCTGGAACGTGCTAATCTGACCGGGGCTAATTTGCTGGGAGCAGATCTGCGGGGTGCTAATTTTTCTGATGCCGATCTCACTGGTGCCAGTCTGGTGGGTGCGGCTTTGAATGATACTAATATCAATCGTGCCCAACTGTCTAATACAAACTTGTCTGGTGCTTTGTTACAGGGAACAACTCTCGGTCCGCTCGTGTGCATTATTGATCAATCTGTTAATTGTGCCGCTCCCCCTGCGCCACCACCTCCCTTGCTTCCGGCAGATTTTTGGGACGATTAATCTCCTGAGATAGGGGTTTTTGAGTTTTTATCTGGCGATCGCTTTTCAGAATCCGGTAATGTGAGTATACTAAATGTGGGGGCTTAAAATCCCCATCTGCTCTAAACTCGCTAAACCTAGGGTTAGCTTCTAAACATCATGAGTGCCCAACCTCTATTAAAGTTTGAAGTCCAGACGCCTGCTGAATTGGCAGAATACCTGCGCTCGGCGACAAGCTGGCGTGAAGTTGAGGCACTCACCCAAGACTATTCCCATTGGAAGCGTGAAGCCTGGAAGTTACTCTCGGAAGCTGAACAGGAGCGGATTAAATATCTTAAAAATTGGCAAGATCACCCAGTAGCCCAAAAGTTCCCCCCCGGTTCTCTGGTGCAACGCATCAATAGCAGCACGGAGAGGGTCGGTAAGGTAATGCACTACTGGAGTGCATACGGTGTCGATTATGTAACTTTTCAGGTGGGGCCAGATATTGATTGGTGTCGGGCTAGTTTTCTGCAATTGGTGAACCCAGAAAAATCAACGGCCTATTAAGCTAAATTGCTGATCGACTGGATTTGATCTAAGCTACAATAGCCAAAATCCCCTGCTGATCTAAATTTATCCTGAATGCGCTTACGCCATCTCATTCCCTTTTTCGATCCTAGTGCCCAAAATTGGGCAACAGAAGCTCGCCTGCTGCGCTGGTTAACCTTTGTGTGGCTATTTATCGGTCTGGTAGCGATGTTTTCGGCTTCCTACCCCAGTGCATTAGCTGAACATGGGGATGGTTTGTACTACTTCAAACGCCAGGTAACATGGATGTTGGTGGGGATGGTGGGATTTAACGTGATTGTTAATACCCCTGTGCGGGTGGCGTTACGGACTGCCCAGTGGGGGTTATTCACGGTGATGGCGTTATTGTTTCTTACCATAGTCCCAGGTTTGGGAACTACTATTAACGGGGCGACTCGATGGCTGGCACTAGGCCCAATTCTGGTTCAGCCTTCGGAATTAATGAAGCCCTTTCTGATACTGCAAGCTGCGCGGTTTTTTCCCCGCTGGGATAGGTTAAGTTGGCGATTGCGACTAACCTGGTTAGGCATTTTTCTGCTAGTTTTGTTGCTGATTTTAGCCCAACCCAACCTCAGCACGACTGCTCTGTGTGGTATGACATTATGGTTAATCGCCCTCGCCGCCGGACAGCCTTTGTTGTATTTGGGCGGCACTGCTGTTGGCGGGTTAATGTTGGCTACTATTAGTATTAGCCTACGAGAATACCAAAGGAAGCGGGTTCTCTCGTTTATGAATCCCTGGGCTGATCCCGTTAATGATGGCTACCAATTAATTCAGAGTCTACTAGCTGTCGGTTCTGGCGGTCTTTGGGGCGCTGGTTTGGGATTATCTCAACAAAAGTTATTTTATCTGCCGATTCAGTATAGCGATTTTATTTTTGCCGTTTATGCCGAAGAGTTTGGCTTTGTTGGTGGGGTGCTGCTTTTGTTGCTGCTAGTCGCTTATGGGACTCTTGCCCTCAGAGTCGCTCAATTAGCCGATAATATTGAACATCAACTGGTAGCGATCGGAGCCATGGTCGTCATGGTGGGACAGTCTTTGCTGAATATTGGGGTAGCTACTGGGGTACTACCAACTACTGGTTTGCCTTTACCCTTATTTAGTTATGGTGGAAGTTCCATGATTGCTAGTTTAGCAATATCTGCTTTATTGATTCGGGTAGCCCGCGAAAGCAGTGAAGCACAGGTTATTCCCATCAGGCCTCTTGCTCAAAACAGGGGTTGACAAGTAGCGCGGGATGATGCTATGTTATCCACATAATGTCTATTTTATGATTCTTCTTTTTGCATTAATACAAAAAATTAAAACAATCCCATTGTTTAAATACTACCATAGGTCAGCAACAAAAGCAACCCTCCCGAAACCCAATCGCGGGTGGGGAGTGATTTATTTACAAAACTTAACATAACTAATTAATTTTTAACTATTTGACTGTTGAGATGGGGGAATTAGACAAAAAATCAGGACATTGTGGGTTTAAGGGAAGTTTGATCCAAAACTCGGTTCCTTTGCCAATTTCTGACTCGCACCAAATTTCCCCACAGTGGCGGGAGACGATAATTTCACGACTTATATATAACCCTAAACCCGTACCTTTACCGATTTCTTTGGTGGTAAAAAATTGCTCAAAAATTTGGTTTTTCGTGGTTAGGTTGATACCCTTAGCATTATCGGCAACCATGATCGTGATCTGTTCTGAATTAGCCAGGGTTTTAATTGTAATTAACGGCTGAGACTGTTGGTTGTTGTGTGTCCAGTCCCCTACTTCATCTAAGGCATCAATGGCATTGCTGATCAAATTCATAAACACCTGATTCAGTTGACCTGGGTAGCAGAGGATTGACGGTAGTTTCCCATAGTCTCGAATCACTTGAATCGGCGGACGTGATGGTGTGGCTTGTAAGCGGTTTTTCAAGATGAGTAAGGTTCCCTCTAAACCTTCTTCCAGATTGACTTTTAGCATTTGGTCGCTGTCTTTGCGGGAGAAGTTACGCAGCGATCGCACAATTTGAAAGAGTCTATCTGAACCCAATTTCAGGCTAGATATAACTGTCAAAAAATCCGTCTCTAAAAACTCTAAATCTATGGAATCTATGTATTCTTGAATGCGCGGATCGGTCGGGGAATAAATATCTTGATAAAGCTGGGTTAGTTGCAGTAGGTCTTTGCTATAGTTTTCCACATGGGCTAAATTATGAAATATCGAGTTAACGGGGTTATTGATTTCGTGGGCTAAACTAGCCATCATTTGCCCCAATGATGCCATTTTTTCCGATTGAAAAAGCTGTGAATGGGTGTGTTTAAGTTCCTCTAAAGTTTGCTCTAGTTGCTGTGCTTGAGCTTGAGCGATCGCGGCGGCGGAACAGGCTTGTTGATAAAGTTGAATTTGGGTCTGTTCAAGATCTAGTTGTTCGATTTCACTTTCCCGTTGATATTGCGCTACTACAGCATCAAGAATAGGTAGCAATTCATTGGGGGCAACAGTGATAATATAGTTGAGGTTAGGATCGTTGGATGTTAAGTCAGAGTCCGCAGTTGTGGCTAAAGTTCTGACTGCTAAAATATACTCGCGGATGCGTTTATCTAAATTTAGCGGCTCTCGGAAATACATCGATCGCACTATAGCCGAAGGAGATGTTAATAAATTCATCTCACTATCACCGTAGAGTAAGCCTTTATGCGATCGCTCCATCAGAGCAATATCTTTAATTAAAGTTTCCCGAATCACCTGTCTTTCCGCTGGGTCGGAAGTGGTAACTAACTTGAGGCTAAAAAAAGCTGTTCTCTGGGAAAGCATCCGCTGACGACCACTGATATTCACCACCGCCGCATTCACCTTCCGGGTGGTGTTAATTTCTTGCAGGTCAAAATAACTCTCAAATTGTTTCATTAATATAAGCAGGGATAGATTTACTGATTTCATCTTTCCACCCTCCTGGCGACTCTCCCTATACCTGTACTCAGGAAATCGCCAATGACAGGAAAAGAGGGGCAGAATTTTTCTGGCATCCTGGTTTCTCCTAAATTAGTTTAGTGTGCAGGTTTTTTTGATGGGAAACTTGCCCAACCCACTCCCACTTATGGGGCAATGTTAGCTTTCAGAAAATGTTATTTTATCTGGTTACCTCAGAAACACTAGCTTCACCCTGTATACTTGTTTAACTACTGACGACAGAGCCAGGAACTAGCTACCTATTCGGTGGGTGTCCTGACTCAAACAACCTTAATGGTTATTTGACAATCAGAGTTTTTTATTTAGTATCTCAAGTTACAGATTATCAAATTATTTAAAATTCACGACTAGACCATAGCACAAAAATCGGCTTTTGTTTGTGAAAAAAAAAGTTAAATTTTTCGACCATTACAGAGCAGTTCAGCAGAAGATAGCCTAGTAGGGGCTAGGTTCAACATAACTTGACAGTTTCAGCCAGCCCCTACATTTACCTAAAGCCTGGTGGCAGAATAATGATTATTTTTTAAGATCACGAGCCATGTTACGGAACATATCCAAACTGGAGTCAGCACGACGACGATCGCTTTTCACCTCTGGTGCTGGAGATTCACTCGCTTTAGGCTGGGTCATTTCCATCGCTGGTTTAGCGGTAGCTTTAGGAGCCTGAAAAGGTTTTCCTCCCGACATTTTAGGGAAAGACTTTTTAACTTCTAAAGGCTGACCAATCTCGCCTAAACTCTTGGCGCTATTGGGATCAAGATAGAAAGAACTTCCTTGAGTTTCTGTGGGTTCTGATTTGCGACCAAATAAGCCTCTAATAAATCCTGACATAGTTTTTTCCTAGGTGGGGTGTTGGGTATATGTTAAATTTTATCAAAAAATGTGTTGATTATGATAATTTTTAACAAATTTCTCAATGCACGCTCATCAACACCAACATTATGTAAAGTTTTGTAAAAAAAAATTAATAAATATTACAAAAAATTTGTTGGCTCTGGGGGGGTAGCTTTCCCGACTGATTTGTGCTATTATTTTATATAATGGTAATATTGACATTTTTTTTATTACTTGATATATTCCAATTATTTAAATACATATCTGTAGCTTACCATTAGTCACCCCCTCTTGTCAACCCTGGGGCGGGGGCGGCGCGTTTTGAAAAAAATTGATTAAAAAATCAACTTAGATCACAGAGGGGAGAAATTAATGACCCAAGTTTAGAGTCTGATAACGAGTTTGTAGTTCATTAATACCGTAGAGAGACTCAAAATTAAGGCCAGCATTTTGATAAAGTTCAGCCCCACCTTGATGGCGATCGACTAAAGCGATAACCTTATCAACGCTGTATCCAGCATCAGTAAGGCGTTGTACAGCTTTGAGGGCAGATTGTCCAGTAGTGACCACATCTTCGAGGACTACGACCTTAGCGCCGGGGGGTAGTTCAGGTCCTTCGATATAGGCTTTAGTTCCGTGTCCCTTAGCTTCTTTTCGGATAATGAGGGCGGGTATAGGTCGATTTTCGTAGACAGAAACGACACTAAGGGAGGAAACCATAGGGTCAGCACCGAGGGTAAGTCCGGCGACTGCTTCTGTTTCCAGGGGAAGTAATGGTAAAATTAGGCGAGCGATCGCCACTGACCCGGCCGGATGTAATGTAACCTGTTTACAATTAATATAGTAGGAACTCTGCTGACCAGAGGAGAGAACAAAATCCCCTTCTTGATAAGCGAGTTGACACAAAAGGTCAAGTAGCCAGGAGCGCAGGGTGTCTAAAGGTGCTGTCGAGGTATTGAGATCTGAAAGAGCAGGAATTTCTGAAGGGTTAGTCATAAGGGCGGGAAAAGGTAGGAAACAAATGTGTAATCACTCCATCTGATCCTACACTGGGAGAGACCATCTGATAAAACAGATTCACCAAGGTTGTTAATGCCATGAACAGAATTTTACTACAGAGTATCAGTGGAGTGTTAGGGGTAGCGATCGCCTCTACAGTTTGGGTTGAGGGAGTCCAAGCCCAATCAAGAACCCGTTTCCAGCCTTTTGCGGAAGAGTTTAACCAGGCGGCGACCCGCAGTTCTGGGGATGCTTTTAAAAATCAATCGCTGATGGGTCAACTTTCGGTATTCTTAGGGTTAAGCTATCCCTGGCCGGGTGCTATTAATGGTTTTCCTGAAAGTTTGATTGCTGATGATGCCAGACGAGTGAATCAACTGTATAGAGAGAGAATGCTCCAGCAGACCCTAAGCAGTCCCACTGTCCGCACTCCCGATCTAGCGAACCCATACAACACCTCAATTTTGACTCAACCTTCTGTGATCAACCAATTGTCTAACGACACTCCGGGGGGATTTTTGTTTAATCCCTAATGGGAGCGAGTCCAGATTTTGTTCAGGTGCGTCATCAAAGGTTAATGACGCACCGGCAAAGGGACTACTGAGAAACGGCTTGATTGTTTTGTTGAGAAGCGATTTTCTGAGTCAACACTGCCAAGGCTTGGCTATATTGAGGATCATCAAGAGTGCCAATTTTGTCGCGGTTTTCCCGGAGCAGATCTCGCTGTTGTTCAGTGAGTTCAACCAGCACATCAGGCTTAATTCCCTCATGGTTAATGTCACGGCCATTGGGGGTAAAATATTTAGCGATCGTGACAGCCAAACCAGAGCCGCGACCCACGCCACGAACGGACTGAACTAGACCCTTACCAAAAGTGTTAGTTCCGACCAAAACGGCGCGGTTGTTATCTTGTAGAGCGCCGGATAGAATTTCACTAGCACTAGCGGAACCGCCATCAACAAGAATCACCATAGGCTTATCAGTGAGGGCGCGATTATTAGCGCGTTGTCGATCCATTTCTCCCTGACGATTAACGGTAGAGACAATATCGCCTTCTGTTAGCCACATACGGGCGATTTCAATACTAGCATAAAGCAGACCGCCAGGATTAGATCGTAAATCGAGAATATAACCTGAAACATTCTGTTGTTCTAGGTTAGTAATCGCCTGTCGCATTTCCTCAGCAGCATTAGCACTAAAATTGTTAAGGCGAATATAGCCTATATCACCGACAGGGGAAGGTTTTTTAGAATAGCGAACCGGGTGAATTTCAATCTGAGCGCGGGTAATATTAAACTCAATTTCCCTTTGACCGCGCAAAATGGTCAACTTGACCTGAGTCCCAATTTGTCCACGAATCAAACTGACGGCTTCATTGAGCTCCATTCCCTGAGTGCTGCGGCCATCAATTTTGGTAATAATATCTTGAGCCTGAACCCCAGCATCAAAAGCGGGAGAGTCCTCAATAGGTGAAATAACGATGAGTTTATCGGTTTCTTCATCTTGGGTAAGTTGAATACCAACCCCGGTCAGTTCTCCCGAAGTATCAATTTGCATATTTCTGAACTCTTCGGGGTTCATGAAGCGGGTATAAGGGTCATCGAGTTTACCCAACATTTCGCGGATAGCTTCAAAAGCCTGTTGGTCGTTAGTATATTCTCGGCTTAGAAACTCATTACGAAGCTCCCTCCAATCTACTTGGTTAAAAGTACCGTCAACGTAACTTCTATCAATAATTTGCCATACTTCATCAATTAGTTCCTTCGGGCTTTCCCGAAAGGATGCTTGGCCAGAAAGGTGTATACCAGCGCCCGCAACAGCAACAGCGGTCAGCATAACTGCTGTTGCGCCTATAACAAGCCCACTTTTTGATATAATCATTTATCTGCTGAACCGGAAGAGAATACTAAGAGCTATTAACAGCATATTAGCACATCAGATCTGGCGATCGCGGAGGTTGACCAAAAGCCAAATTGTCACCGGGACTGCCCCACCCCTTCAGAGGTGGGGTCAGCTTGATTTTTAGGGATCTACCCAGCGTCCATCTCCTTTGATGAGATTAATTAATTCTTGGACACCTTGATCTTGAGGAACTTTTTTAATTTCTTCCCGACCTCGATATAGGGAAATATAGCCGGGTTGTTTTCCTACATAACCATAGTCAGCATCGGCCATTTCTCCAGGTCCGTTAACAATACAACCCATAACGGCAATATCTAGTCCAGTCAGGTGTTTAGTTGCTTCTCGGACTTTGTGGAGAACTTCTTCGAGGTTAAAGAGGGTGCGACCACAGGAGGGACAGGCGACATATTCGACCATAGTTTTCCGCAGTCCTAGGGCTTGCAGAATGCTATAGCACACGGGAATCTCCTTTTCTGGGGCTTCTGTGAGGGAAACCCGAATGGTGTCACCAATACCATCTGCTAAGAGAGTAGCAATACCGGCGGTGGATTTAATGCGGCCATATTCTCCATCTCCGGCTTCGGTAACTCCCAAGTGTAGGGGATAGTCCATCCCTAGGTCATCCATGCGTTTAGCCATGAGGCGATAGGCTGCTAACATGACGGGGACGCGGGAGGCTTTTAGGGATATAACTAAGTTCTGAAAGTCTAGGGATTCACAGATGCGGATAAATTCTAGGGCTGATTCTACCATGCCTTCGGGGGTGTCGCCGTAGGTAAATAGCATTCTTTCGGCTAGGGAACCATGATTAACGCCGATACGCATGGCTTTACCCTGGTCACGGAGGGAGATAACTAGGGGTTTGAGGGTTTCGCGGATTTTCTCGCCGATTTCTTGAAATTCAGTGTCTGTGTATTCGCTGCGATCGCTTTTAGGTTTCTCGAAGACGTATAATCCGGGGTTAATCCGCACTTTATCGACGTGCTTGGCGACTTCCAGGGCAATTTTCATGCCGTTGTGGTGAACATCTGCCACCAAGGGGACAGGTTGATAGGTGGCGGCGAGTTTTTGTTTAATTTCGCCTACAGCTTTGGCGTGTCCGACGCTGGGAACTGTGACGCGGACGATTTCACAACCCATTTCATGCAGCCGACGAATGGAGGCGACGGAACCTTCTATGTCCATGGTATCTTCGTTAATCATGGACTGAACTACGACGGGGTATCCTCCACCAATGGTGATGTTTCCGACCCGGACGGGACGGGTTTGGCGACGGTGAATTACTGTGTCAACGGGGGGTTGACTAGCTGGGGTCGGAGTGGTTATGGGTAAGGTTTGCATGATCTGAATTTGATAATTGCTTAGTTTTAAGAGTGGGTTCTCAAAATTGCATGGGTGTCTATAAAAGATAGATTGCCACAAATTGGGGACTTGTGGTTGATCCGATCGCTTAAATTGTTTAAATTGTCACCAATACGGGTGGCGATCGCTCAATTGTAGATTAGATATATTAGCTATGAGTGAACATCTGCCATATTTTTCGGGTTTTGAGTCTTTAGCAGTCCAGTGGACAGACAAAATCTGGTCAAGGGGTGTACCGTTTTGGTTGCGGGCTGAACCGAAATCAAATCGGGTAGTTTTGTGTTTACATGGGTTTACGGCCACTCCTTTTGAGGTAAGACCAGTAGCGCAAGCCTGTCTGAGTCGGGGGCTTGATGGGGTGGGGCCTTTGTTACCTGGTCATGGTTTTCAAGAGTTAGCAGACCAGAAGTTATTTTTTCCGAAAATGACAGCGGAAGGAATGTTATCTGCTGTGCGTCGGGAGTTAGAATTAGCCCGATCGCATTATGAATTTGTCGGTATTTTTGGGCATTCTATGGGAGGGGCGATCGCTTTAAAAATGGCAGCGGAAGGGCGAGTAGATGCCTGTGCTGTCACTGCACCGGCCTTAAAATTACCGCCTCGGGCTGTGATTTTATTGGCTTTATTTGGTTGGGCGAATATTTCTATCCCCACTCAACCCAAGCCTTTTGATAACCCCGTTTATTTATTTGATAATTGTCCGGCGGGGCGGGCGCTGCAACAACTAGCGAGGATAGCCCGATCACATTTATCTTCAATTACTTGTCCGGTGTTAGCTATTCATTCCCATAGGGATGATTTAGTCAGTCCGGTGGTAATTAATTGGATGGAAAAACAACTACCAGACAATTTAGATGTCCGTTGGTTTGACGATTCGGGTCATGTCATGATTTTAGATGTTAATGGCGAGGAAATTAGCCAGGCGATCGCCGATTTTTTTAGCCAATTCTAGGTGCTAGATATTGCTGATGATCAACTGTGGGGAATATCTAAATTTTCCCCCTTCTACTGCCCGAATTTTTCACTCTTCAAAAATTGCCCCTCGTTTAATTAAATCTTGTTTAACTTCCTCAGACAGTCCCGAATCATGCCATAATCTAGCTTGTTTAACAATAGCCCCCGTAAAGTCCGCCCCTTTCAAATTAGTCACAGCTAACCCAGCTTGGTGCAAATCAGCATTTTTGAGGATAGCATTATGGAGGTTAGCATCACTGAGATTACAGTTATTTAGATTAGCCTCTGTCAAATTCGCGCCACACAGGTCTGCGCCACTGAGACTAGCCAAAGCCAGACTCGCCCTATGTAGATCTGCGCCGCTCAAATTAGCATCACTCAACAGCGCCCCACTGAGGTCGGCACCACTGAGGTTAGCAAAACGCAGGTCAGCATTACTAAGATCTGCATCACTTAAATCAACTCCCCGCAGGTAAGTATTTTGCAAGTTAGCGCCACTGAGATCAAGGTTACTCAGGTGTGTTCCCAGGAGTCTAGCGCCGGCAAAATCTTCAGATATTTTCAATTCTGCTAAGGTGGCTAACTCGATAAAATTCTCAGTTTTCGCATCAACTACGGTCTGAATAATGCCCTGTAATTGGGCAAAATTCCAGCCTTGGGCTACAGCTTTTTTAGTCAAGGCTTGTAATTCTTCTAAAGTCTGATGCTGTGGAAGCATATCAGGCTGTTCTGATTGTAATTCTTGCGATCGCAACCACAGGGCAAATTTACGCTCTAGGATAGCTAATTTATTGGGGCTAATATTTTGCGGCCAAAGTCCTTCAACACCAGTCATAATTCAAGAGAGTTCAGAGGAGATTAAGTGATAGTTGTCAACTTTTAACTGTCTCCAAAAATTGCGCCTTTTCGTTGCAATTCAGGTTGCAGTCGCCGAGAAATACCGATCGCCTCAGTAAATTCGACATTTTCCACCATGATATCAGCTAATTCCGCGCGGCTGAAATCTGTTTTCTGGAGGTTAGCTCCCGTCAAGTTTACCCCACTAAGGTCAGCATAGGTAAAATTAGCACCCTGCAAATTAGCATGACTGAGGTTAGCGCGGGGGAGATAGGCGCTAGTGAGATCAGCTTCCGTCAGGTTAGCATGACTGAGGTTAGCGCGGGGAAGTTTAGTCCGCAGATCAGCGTGAGAGAGGTTAGCCTCTTGTAAATTAGCATCTCGGAGGTTAGCGTTACAGAGGATAGCGTTGGTGAGGATAGCTCCCTGTAGATTAGCATTGCTGAGGTCAGCCAGGGTCAAGTTAGCATTACTTAGGTTAGCCTGGGCTAAGTTAGCGCCGCGCAAGTTAGCATTACTTAGGTCAACCCCCGTTAAATCCTGCCCATAAAGGTCTTCTATGAGGCTTAAACCCACCTGTTGGATAATTTGGGCAAATTCTGCCATACCGACTACACCGAGCCACTGATGGGCAATTTCCCATTGTTGGAGGCGACAGTTATTGACCTGTTGAGGGTCGGGGAGATGTTCCCAGGTGAGTCGGAGGCGCTGTAGTGCGTTGATTTTCTGGGTACGATCGCCCATTTGATTAGCAATTTCCCACTGTTGTTGATAGCAGGCGATCGCTTTTGGTAACTCATCAGTAGCATGATAAGCCATTCCCAGGTTAGTAAGGGCGTTAAGCTGTCCTGGTATATTCCCAATATCCTCGGAGATACCGAGGTGAGTTTGATAGCAGGTGATCGCTTCTTGATAATTAGACAAAGCGCCATAGGCTATACCCAAGTTACCCCAAGTAGCGCCTTCCCGTTGGCGATCGCCCAATTTTTGATAGATAGCCAGGGCTTCGCGCCACAATTCCAAAGCCGCCGGAATATCACCTTGATGATATTGAGAAACAGCTTGTTTAAACAATTGATTAGCCTGGTAGTCCGTCATATTTTACCCTATTTCAACAGCCTAATTTTCTGGTAATTCTGGAGTGACGGTTTCCGATGTTTTAGCCAGCATATACTCATAGACTTGTCTGGACATTTTTTGAATCATTGATTCAGCGGCTTGGTTGCCATTAGTTCTTTCTGCTAAAATAGCTAAAATGTAGCGTTTACCATTGGGCATATCCACTATACCCACATCAGCTAACATAATGTTTAGGGTTCCGGTTTTGTGGGCGACCACCGCCCCATTACCGACCCCGCTAGGTAACAGGTGATTATTTTCAGTTTCTGTCATAATTCGCAAGAGGCGATCGCGTGATGTCATTGACAGTAAACCCCCTTGGTGAATTTGACTAAAAAGATTAACCATATCCCTAGGGGTAGTTTTATTAGTCCCTTCAATATCAGGTAAAGGGTTACGCGCCATAGTATCTGTCAGACCCCAACTGCGGAACCTTTGATTAAGAACCTGAAACCCTCCCAGGCGATCTATAATCATATTAGTCGCCGTATTATCACTAATTGTCATCATTTTAGTAGCAGTTTCTAAGGCTGTATATTCAGTCCCAGGGGGCTGATATTGCATAATCCCCGCTTCTCCCACCTGGTGATTTTCCGTCATTACCAGCATTTCATCTAGGCGAATTTCTCCAGCATCAACAGCTTGAAAAAACGCCACTAAAATCGGCACCTTAATCGTACTAGCTGCCGGAACTATAGACTGTTCTCTTAAACCGACATATCCGCCAGTATTCAGGTCTAAAAACATCAAAGCCGGGCTCACATCAGGGGATGCAGCCGCCACAGATTCCAGTTGATTTTTTAAGTCTTTGATTTCGCGGTTTAGTTGCAGAGATAGCGGCAAAATCCTAGTAGATATTGGGCTGTTAATCCTAGTTTCCTGTGTTTCCAAATTCTCAATAGAACTAGCGTCAGCGGTAGCACGCCCCAAGGAGTTGAGAATTGAGAGGACTGTTCCTGAAATTACCCCAATACCAATGCCTAAAATCAGCAAACGGGTTCCATAAACTATAGGAGAGACACGACGACGGGTACGCCTTACCACCCGCTTTTTAACAGGGGTAAGGGGTTGCATAGTCGGCTGAAGATTCGGATATGGTTGGGGAGTGATAGACCTATTTAAGGGGACTATGTTAGATGGTTTTCTGCTACTAACTCCCTGACGCGGTGTAGGTTTTCCCCGACGGCGTTTTTTAGAGTTTGGTGGTGGTAGCTGAGGTGTCTGTTTCCGGTTTCTGGTAATGGGGGGTTTTTGTCGGAGTTGATCTAACACGGGGTCTAAATATGCTGTTTCAGGGATATGTATAGGGGGAATTTGACCGGGTTGGGAACGGTTGGGGGATACAGGTCTCCGTGAGGATGATCGTGATTGAGAAGTGGGACTAGGGGAACGGCCACGACGCTGATCACGAGATTGAGGGCCTTTCGACTTCTGGGACTTAGCCCCCCATTGGGAAAAAAAGGATAAAAATGAGCGACGGGGATATCGGTGAGCCACACCTAACACCTAAAAATCATCAAAGAGAACAATAGACTATGGAAATTTCACCGGAGACGGTTATTAATTGTTACCCACTATCGCGCTTCTTAAAAATCGACAGTTCAGCCGGGGAATCAACGATATTGAGATTACCATTAACTGGGCGGATGTTGCTTAACAGTTAATGCCCATTCTACCTGAGAGATAACTCCCCGTAGCATAGCAACTTCTGTACTAGATGGCTGGGCGCGGTTAAATAAATGCCTAAATTTTTCCATACGACTGCTGACGGTGTGGGGGTAGACATAACCGATTTTGAGTAGGAGGGTTTCTAGTTGTTGATAGTATCCTTCGAGTTGGTCGAGGGTGGCTGATAATGGTTCTGATGGTTCTGGGGTGGGTAATGTACTGCTATCGATGAGGGTTTGAGCGCTTAGTGAGAGTTCGTAACAGCAGACGGCTACGGCTTGGGCTAAATTTAGGGATTCATAGGCGCTGCTGCTGGGAATGCGAACTATCCTTTGAGCATAGTTTAGTTCTGTATTGCTCAAGCCACGATCTTCGGGACCGAAAATGAGGGCGGCGGGGCTCTGGAGTAGCCAAGGGAGGGTGGTTCTGGGGTGTTCGAGGGTTCTGTCAAAACTACGATCGCGAGCGGTGGTGGCGATCGCCTTTTGGCATCCGATTAAGGCTTGGGGTAAACTGTCTACTATCTGGGCTGATTCTAAAACATCTTGGGCATGAACTGCCATAGTTTTAGCTTCGCAACTCATGGGGTCACAGTGGGGGCTTACGAGTACCATTTGGGTTAACCCCATGTTTTTCATGACCCTGGCGATCGACCCCACATTTAAGGCTCCCGCCGGCTCAACTAATACAATCCTAATTGTAGTTAATGCGGTTTCCCACTGAGTCTCTAGCATTGTTATAATAACCGCTGATATAATAAGCGAGCGATCAATGTTCTAGTATGGCACGTCAGCGGGCTAAGTCAGACTTGCCTCAGAAAATTTGCCCAGTCTGCGATCGCCCTTTTGTTTGGCGCAAAAAGTGGGCTAACTGTTGGGATGAGGTTAAATACTGTTCCGAGCGTTGCCGTCGCCGACGCAACCAACAGGATTAAAGGGGAAATATCCCCGTAAATTGTACAGCTATGGGTGTTAATGTGCAACCAAAACTAATCATACATGGTGGGGCGGGTAGTTCTCTCCAAGGAAAAGGAGGCGTGGAAACTGTTCGCAAATCTCTCTATCAGGTGATCAGGGAGGTTTATGGCTTACTCGAAAAGGGTACCACTGCTGAGGATGCGGTGATTCGTGGCTGTCAACTTCTCGAAGATGATCCCCTATTTAATGCTGGGGTGGGTTCGGTTTTGCAGTCTGACGGACAGATCCGCATGAGTGCGGCTTTGATGAATGGCAGTTTACAACGCTTTAGCGGGGTGATTAATGTCTCTAGGCTGAAAAACCCGATTGAGTTGGCTAAGTTTCTGCAAACCTCTCCCGATCGCGTTTTATCGGACTATGGGGCGGCGGAACTGTTGCGGGAGTTGAATATAGCGCCTTTTGACCCCCTAACCGATCGCCGTCTTTATGAGTGGATCGAAGACCGCAAGCAGGATTTTAACCGCAAAATGGCGAATGTGGTCGCCGAAACCTCTGATGATGAAGCTGGTCGCGGCACTATCGGGGTCGTGGCTTTAGACCAAAATGGTCGCCTCGCGGCGGGAACTTCTACTGGTGGTAAGGGGTTTGAACGCATTGGTCGGGTCAGTGATTCGGCTATGCCTGCTGGTAATTATGCCACGGCTCAGGCGGGGGTGAGTTGTACGGGTATCGGCGAGGATATTATTGATGAGTGTCTCGCGGCCAAAATTGTGATCCGCGTCGGAGATGGTTTGTCTCTGCGATCGGCTTTTGAACGTTCTTTTGTGGAGGCTAATGATCATCAGCGGGACTTGGGGGCGATCGGTTTGGATGCTTCCGGGGCGATCGCTTGGGGAAAAACTAGCGATGTGATTCTCGCCGCCTTCCATAATGGTCAAACTATGGGCGATAGTTTGGAAATGCTACCCGGAACTCAGGTGTTAGTGGCTTAGTTAGCCAAAATTCCGGCCACTTACCCTCCCCCAGTAGGGGGAGGTTTATTAATACTCCAGAAAACTTAATAATTTTTTTACTTTTGAGATAGTGTGATCTGACCTATGAACTTATATAGTTGTGTTAATTTTTTCAACATTTTTGTAGCAGTTTAACTGGTATAGAATATAATAAAAATTGCGTTATATCCCAGAAATTTGCGGAAGGGGGAAAGATTTTTTCTCCCCGACAATCAACCAAAATTGAGGTAGAGAAATTGGACAATCAGTTGATTGGGGTTAATAGATAAGTTCAGAGGTGCGGTAGTGAGTTGATAACCCCATTAAATTGGTAGTCTGGGAGGGACGCTTTGTTAATCAGTACCACCACAGCCAGATTGATTGAAACCTAGGCTAAGGTTATGGGAAACCATTAGCGATCCATCAGTCAAAAGCTGTGGGACGAAACCCAGCGTATTAATCCTTAGGAGTCCATAAAAATGAGACGGATTCTAGTTGTAGATGATTCAGCAACCATGCGAAAAATGGTAATGGCATCTCTAAGGGATGTGAAAAATGTAGCTTTTAGCGAGGCGGGGAATGGATTAGAGGCGATCGAACAATTAGAAATAGCGCCGTTTGACTTAATGATTTTAGACTTAAATATGCCAGATATGCACGGTCTGGAAGTCTTGCGATTTGTGCTAAATCACCCGCAATATAGGGAAACACCGATTGTAATTTTAACGACTAAAGGAGATGATGAAAGTCGAACTGAAGCGATAGCGGCGGGGGCGGCTTGCTATTTAACTAAACCATTTCATCCGAAATCGTTATCGGGGGAAATTGTCAATTTATTATCAGAGCCATGTTCGAGTAATGTCCATTAAGAGAGTACCAAGGCGATCGTGTCTAGTCCTACAGAAAGCAACAACTTTTTTAATGAATTTTTAGATGATTATTTTGCTGAGTGTGAAGAGCATTTGGCGGTGGTGCGGCGGGAACTCTTGGCGCTAGAGTCTTGTATGAATCAGCCCCAAATTGAGGGATCGATTCTTAACGAACTGTTCCGCAGCTTTCACTCAATTAAAGGACTTTCGGCGATGGTGGGTGTGCGGGAAGCGGAGAAACTGGCTCACCAAATGGAGAGTTATCTACGATCGCTAAGAGATGGTCAAATCTCCCTGAAACCAGAGGGTTTTGATGCTCTGATGTCAGGAACTCAAATCCTGGAGAGGGCGATCGGAGCCTATCGCACCAAGGAAGACCCCCCGGATATTGACGAAATTATCAGCCAATTGGAAGCCTGTAACCCTCCTGTGGTGGCTGCTAAAACTCTAACGGCAGCTATTACCCCCTTTGAGATGAAGCTGAAACCAGAGGAAAAGAAACGACTGGAGGCGCTAGTCAGTGAAGGAAAACAGATCTGGCATTTTGTCTTTACTCCTAGTACAGAGCTATCCAAACAGGGCATCGGAGTTAATGCAATTCGGGAACAACTGCAAGCGATCGGTGAATTGATTTATGTGTCTCCCCGTCTAAATGCCAATCAGAAAATCCTGTTTGATTTTATTTTAGCAACCCAGGAGGCGGAAAATCACGATTTAGGCTCTGAATTGAAATATCTGACAGGGGAACCATATCAAATTCCCAGTCCAGTTTCTGAAGCCAACAGTGGCTCATCTAACTTAAAAGTTGAACCCCCAAGGGAACCGGAAGCGCCAGCAACAGCGGAAGCGCCAGGGGAAGTTGAAGCTATAGGGACGGTGGTCAATCGTACCGAGTCAGAGAGGAAAGAGTCAGAAGAGCGGACAGAAACTGCGCCAGCGCCAGCGGAAGTATTGGAGACATCAGAAGCCGAAACCAGTAATAATATCTCTCCGGCTAAGTCAACGAGTCCCCTGATTAGTGGGTCTAACTTAGTACGGGTAGACCTACCGAAACTTGATGAACTCATGCGGATGGTGGGAGAATTGGTAATTACGCGGGCACGACTGGAGGAAAACCTGAAAAATTTACCCCCAAGTTTCCCGGCTGCTCGGCGGCGAACTTTACAGGAGATTAACCTAACTTTAGAACGACAACTGCGGGATCTGCGTCAGGGGGTGATGCAGGTGCGACTGGTTCCGATTGCGGAAATTTTCGCGAGGATGCAGTTTGTAGTTAGAGATCTGATGCGACTGACGGGAAAACAGGTGGCGCTGGAAATTTCCGGGGCGGAGACGGAAATTGATAAGTTTGTGGTTGAGCGCATGATGGACCCGTTATTGCATTTAGTGCGTAATGCAGTTAGTCACGGTATCGAATTAACGGAGGAAAGGCTAAAAGCGGGAAAATCTGCGATGGGAGCGATCGCCTTACGCGCTTCTACGGCGGGGGAAATGGTGATTATCGAAATTGAAGATGATGGTCAGGGAGTCGATATTTCTAGGGTGTTAAAACGGGCAAAACAACAGGGTTTGTTGTCGGATTCTGTATCGGAAAATAATGATCCGGATAACTATGATTCCCAGACTATACTCGATCTGTTATGTTCCTCGGGTTTTTCGACCAAAGAAGAAGCGGATCTGGCTAGTGGTAGGGGTGTGGGGATGGCGATCGTGAAAAACACGGTTCAAGAACTAGGTGGTTGTGTGAAATTCACCACTAAAAAAGGAAAAGGCAGTCATTTTATTATTGATTTGCCGTTAACTTTAGCGATTACTGATGCTCTGATTGTAGAAGTCAGTGGTCAAACCTTTGCCATTCCCGAATCCTCTATACAGGAGGTATTATCTATTGAGCATAAGGGAATTATTCGCCTGGAAGATCAGGAAATTATTTCCTATCGAGGTCATGTTTTCCCCCTGAGATATTTAGCGCGTCTATTTAACTGTGTGGTGACTACAGACGAGTCGGAAAAACTAACTATTGTGGTGATTGGTAATAGCGTTAATTCCACCGGGTTAGTGGTGAATCGGATCTTAGGAATACGAGAAATTGTGGTGCGGCCGTTAACTGATCCATTTTTGCAAAGTCCGGGAATTGCGGGAGCTACAGAATTAGGTGATGGTAGAGTAGTATTAATTCTGGATGTTTCTACATTAATGAGTAGCAAAATCCCTAAGATTGTCAAGCCGCAACAATTCATTAATTCCGGTTAATTTAATGATGATTTAGTGAGCCTAATTTTGATTTATTTCAGGGTCATTATATACAGACAATAAATTAGGGTATCAATCAACTTTCATCTTATGAATAAATCAGCAGATACATCTCAACCTTTTATTTTATTTGAACTTGACCATACCACCTATGGTATTCCCTCTGATATGGTTCAACAGATGGAAATGGTCGAGCAAATTACGCCGGTTCCCAACTCTCCGTCTTTTGTGGTGGGGGTGGTATTCTCGCGGGGTCAAGTGATTCCCGCAATTGATTTAAGGGTACGATTTGGATTTGGCAAAATAGCGTATACCCTGCGAAGTAGACTAATCGTGATTAATACTAATGAGCGGACAGTGGGTTTAATTGTAGATACAGCGAGGGAGTTTGTATCAATTCCGGCACAAACTATTCAGCCTTCACCGGAGGGAATTTCTAGCTTGAGTGGAAAATATTTGGCGGGAATTGCTACTTTAGGAGAACGAGTAATACTAATTCTCAATGTGTCGGAATTATTAGTGTTACCAGAATTAGTATCAGAAAGGAGTCCCTAAAGTTGATGGGGGGGGAGGGTATGGGTCTGACAAGTTTTCTGGCTGTATGTTGGTGTTTTTGTTGGTCTTGAGAGTAAATGAGGTTAGTTGAAAATGGGTAAAAAATCTAAAAACCAGAAAAAGGCAGATAATGGTTATCTGGAAGCTGCCAATTTCCAGAATTTCTCAGCATCAGAAGAGAGGGAAAAACTGAAATTGGAAATGGTGGAAATAAGGGAAAATGCCGATCGCGTAAATACAGTGGCGATCGCGATCGCCAAAATAGCGAAACAGGTATCGGAGGGGGCAGAATCTCAACTGCAACTACTCGATCGCACTTCCAACGGGATCAACCAGATGAATAAATCCCTGGGAGAAACGTCACTCCAAGCGGAATCAGTAGCGAGTTCGACAGAAGAATTAGTTTCTTCGGTCAATGAGATGGCCGCATCCATTGAACAGGTGTCGGCGAGTAGTGCGGCACTAGCGACGGCAGTGCGCCAAACGGTAACATCAATTCAGGAGAGTACCAGCAACACAACTAGGGTAGCAGCAAATGCCCAAGAGATGGCGACTTCTGCGACCCAGGTGATCGCTTCGATGACCCAAATGACGACTTCCATTAGAAACGTGAGTGACGACACGGAAAATCTAACGGTATCGGTAAATCAGACGGCTTCTTCTATGGAAGAAATGACGAGTTCGATTGGGGGAGTGGCTAACAATGCGGATGATTTAACGGCTGCATCTGAAGAAACGAGCGCGTCTATCAACGAGATGGCGGCATCTATCGAAGAGGTATCAGCAACTATTGAAAACCTGGCTTCGACTGTAGAAGAGGTATCAACATCTATTGAGGAAATTGCCCAATCAGTGCAGGGGGTAGCCAATAACGCGGAACAAATTACGGAGGTAGCGACGGACTCAGCCACGAGCGCGGAACAACTCGATCACTCTATCCAATCAATTAACGGCTTAACCCAAAAAGCCAATGAAATTACCCGTGCTGTGGGAGTTGATGCGGACAAGGGGGGTAAAACCATTGAAAAAGCGATTCAAGGTTTGGCACGAGTGCGGGAATCAATGGTTAAATCGGCTGATGTAATGCGGGATATGGGTAAACGCACTAATGAAATTAGCACTATTGTTGATACAATTAACTTAATCTCGGAACGGACTAATCTGCTATCGCTAAATGCTTCCATTGAAGCGGCTCGTGCGGGAGAAGCGGGGCGTGGGTTTGCTGTAGTTGCTGAAGAAATCCGCAATTTAGCCGATCGCGCCGCCCAAGCCACCTTCGATATAGCTGCGATTATTAAGGCATTACAGTCGGTGGTGCAAGATGCCGTGAGTACATCTAATGATGGGCTAAGAATTGCGGAAGAGAGTGGGACTCTGGCGGAAGATGGGTTATCGGGTCTTAAACAAATTCTGGGAGGAGTTGAACAAACGACCCAATTAATGAACCAAATTGCGATCGCCTCTCAAGAGCAACTGACGGCTGGACAGCGGGTGGTAACGGCTATTAATACGACTGCGACCCAAGCGAAAGAGGTAGCGATTGCTACCCATGAGCAAGCCAAAACTACTCAGGGAATTGTGCAGTCCACCCGACACATGAGGCAAATTGCTCAACAAGTTACCCAGGCTATGGGAGAACAGGCGCGAGCGGCTAGAGATGTGATTAAGGCGGCTCAAAATACCAATAATTTAGCCGGACAAATTCGCAAGGCTACCTTTGAACAAAATAAGGGCGCTCAACAAATTATGCAGGCGGTAGAGTCGATGCGCCGGGGGGTGATTAGCACGAACCGTGCTTTAGCGGAACAGTCCACAGCAGGGGAGCAAATCTCGAAGGAGTCGGAGCGACTGTCGCAATTAATTACTAATGTGACGCGATCGATGACTGAACAGAGTAGCAGTGCGAGCCAAATTAGCCAAGCTGTGGAGAGTATTCAAACGCAGTCGGAACAGGTAGCTAAGGCTATGCAGGAACAAAGTAGGGCGGTACAGGACATGAATTTAGCTACTCGTAGTATTGCCAAACAAATAGCTTTGATCCGCACATCTAATTTAGATCATTCGGAAGTTTCTGGTAATCTGCTGGCTAGTATAGAAACCTTGCAAACTATGGCCAAAAACAATAGTTCAGGGGTACACAAAACCCATGAAAGTGCTCAAGGTTTGCTGTCACACACTCAAGCACTCATGGAGGTTTTAAAGGCAGATAATTAACTGCTAATACAAGTTAATATCTGCGGAAATGAGGATGGTAAGTGGGAGTAGCTTCAGGTAGGTAGTCGCCGGCTTGATTATGCCTACCCCCACGGTATGTGGTCTATCTATAGACTCTAACCTCTCCCTTCAAGAGAGGAGGCTAAAATTGATAATTAAAATTGTTAATTGTCGGCCCAAATTAAAACTTACCCCCTTAAAAATATGACGATTAGTATTTTTACAACAGATGATAAATTATTGGTGAGATCCTGGGATTCTCAACTAGCTATGATGAGCGGCTTAGAGGCAGAAGATGTCTATGATTGTCCATTGACAGAGATAATTCCTGATTTAGAGTCGAGGGGTTTACTGGCTCGTTTTAATCAGGTTCTGGAAGATGGTACTATCGAAACCCTAGCGCCGGATTTTCATCATTATTTAATTAAGTGCCCACCACGGAACCCGTCGCAATACTTTGACTCGATGCAGCAAAGGGTAACGATCGCACCTTTGCGGGAAAAAACGGCGATCGTGGGTTTGGTGATTACTTTAGAAGATGTCACGGAGCGCATGGAGGCAGAATGGGAATTAGCCAATGCTCGCACAGGGTCGAATGATGGGGAAGAAACGGAATTTGATACGTCAGTCCATGAGTCCCTCATTGCTGCTCTGGCTGACGATCGCTGGCAAGTGCGCCAAAATGCCACCCGTCACCTAACTAATGTTAAAGCGCCAGAATTGAACGCGCAACTGTTGGAATTGTTGCGACAACAACATCACAATCCAAATATCCTTAACAGTGTGATACAGGTTCTGACTCTCACGCAGGTTGATATAGTGCCGGCTCTGATTGATTGTCTGAAGGAACAGGATTCAGATCTGCGGATTTATGTGGTGCAAACCCTAGGACAAAGGAAAGATCCCCGGGCTATTCCTGCCCTGATTGATATGTTGGATGATGATAATGTCAATGTCCGGTATCATGCTATTGAAGCTCTGGGAAAACTACAAGCGCTCGAAGCCGTTGATGGCTTGGTGAAAATCGCTGAGTCAGAAGACTTTTTCCTAGCTTTCCCTGCCCTTGATGCCCTAATGCAAATGGCTAATGCTAAACTGGCTCCTCAACTGGTTCCATTGCTACAAAAAACCCTGAATTGGCAATTGCGCCGAGAAGCAGTTGATAACTTGGCGATAACTGATGACCCAGAAATTATCCGTAGCCTACTGCGATTGATGCGGGAACAGCATCGCAACCCGAATGTTCTGAATGCGACTCTACAAATTCTGGCGCTCAGTAATGTAGACCCAATTCCGGCTCTGGTGGAATGCTTGGGAGAACCAGACCCAGATCTGCGAATTTATACGGCTCTGGCTTTGGGAGAACGCCACGACCCCCGTGGTATTGATCCTCTGATTGGTTTGCTCAATGATCCAGATATCAATGTTCGCTATCATGCCATTGAGAGCTTGGGACAACTGAAGGCGAAGGAGGCTGTGGAGCCTTTGATTGAGATTGCGACGAGTGGGGATTTCTTTTTGGCTTTTCCGGCGATCGAAACTTTGGTGACTATTGGCGATACAACGATTATTCCCAAACTTCTGCCCCTATTAGAGGATGACTTGCTTTGTAGTCCGGTGGTATCGGCTTTGGGTAAGTTTGCGGATGCTGATGCGGTAGGGCCTTTGGTGGCTCAACTTAATCGTCCTTTGACATCGATCGCAGAAATTGTTTTGGCTTTGGCGGAAATTTACACTAATTATAAACAACTCGAAGAAGGACAACATATCGCTGACCTGACCCGCCAAGTCATAGAAGATCAGGGGGTGGAAAATATCCTAGCAGAGATTGAACAAGGATCTTTGTCCGGGCAGGAGTTACGGGCGATGGTGATGGTTTTGGGTTGGCTCGAAGGAGAGAAAATTGAGCAAACTTTAGGAAAACTCCTGAATAATCACGAAGTTCGCGATCAGGTGATGGAAGCCTTGGTTGCATTCGGGGGAAGGGTAACGCCTTTATTGATTATGCAGTTGGAAGCGGGAGACCTGGAAACTCGCCAGGCGGCGGTTATGGCTTTGGGACGTATAGGCAGCACCCAGGCGGTTCCGGCTTTGATGTCTTTGTTGGGTCATGCTGAACCGGAACTGGTGATGGTGACGACTACGGCTTTGGCTCACATTGGGGATGCTCGCGCTTTTGAGGGGCTGTTGGAGTTACTGGCACATCCTGACTCGGCGGTGCGTTTGGGGGCGATCGCTGCTCTCAATTCTTTGGGCCATCTGGCTATGCCTCAACGGATTTATGATCTGTTGGTTGATCCTAACCCGTTGGTACGGGAGTCGGCGGTGAGAATTGCTGGGTATTTTGCTTTTGAGAATTGCAAAGACCGATTATTGGCTTGTACACAAGACCCAGAAGAACGGGTTTGTCGGGCGGCGCTCGAACATTTGCCCTATTTGGAGGATGAGCGGGTTTTGCCGATCTTGGTGCAAACTTTGACTCACCCTTCGCCTTCTTTGCGATCGGCTGCGGCTCATGCTATGGGAGAATTGGAAAATATCGCAACTGTCCCTCATTTACTAAAAGGGTTGGATGACCCGGAATCTTGGGTTCGTTATCAGGCGGCTCGTTCTATTGGTCGCTACGGTGACACTTTAATTGATATCCTAGAATCAGGTTCGATTTCATCCCTACCAGAACCTGTAGCTGAACTCAATGTTGATCAATGGGCTGATAGTGCCTTTGCAGCCCTGAAACAACTGGCTAATCATGACCCGGCTGATCCGGTCAGAGCGATCGCTGCTGAGTCCTTGGGGGCGATCGCTGGTGTGAGAGCCACTCCGATTTTGTCTGGGTTGGCTGAGTCGGAGGATGAAGGCGGAGATGTGGCCCGTGCTGCTTTGAGGGCTTTGGGGCGCATTAACCGCGCTCAGGCTATACCCCCTTTACTCACCGCTCTCAATTCTCCTAACTCTGAACGTCGCCTTGATGCCCTCCATGCCTTTCGTGAACGGGGAGGAACCGAAGCCGGGGTAGCTTTGCAGTGGATGGCCGCCGCTGACCCGGAAGAACGTCTGGTTTATGAGGCGATCGAGTCCCTTTCTCGTTTGGCTACTCCAGAAGCCATTTCGGCCTTGCTGGAATTGACCGTTGACCCTAGCACTCGAGAGGCTTGTCTTAATGCTTTGGTCCGGCGCAATTGTCCCGAAAGTTTAGAGGGAGAATATATTGAATTGGTCGCTCAGGGATTAAAACATATCCATCCCGGGGTTCGCTGTTCTGTGGTCGAGGTTCTCAAGCGTTTTAAGCATCCCATAGCTTCCGAGTTTTTGATTGAAGCCTTGGATGATGCTGATAAAAATGTCCGTCTGGCCGCTGTCACCGCTTTAGTTTATCTGGGAAATCACAGTTGCGATGAAAAATTAGCTAAACTCGCTCGCACTGACCCATATCCGGCTATTCGTCGCGCCGCTCATCGAGGTCTACGATCTTCTTAAAATAGTCCATAGAATGGGGAAGTTAATAGTTGTCCATTGTTAACTCTACCCCTGATTTTATGCTTAATTATCAGGATTTATATGTGATCTATGTCATTTCGCCCCGACTCACTAGAACTATCGGAAAGTACATTTATTATTCTTCGAGATTTAATTCACGAACGAACTGGTTTGTACTACGAATCTAGAAAAAGGGATCTGTTGGCAGATAAGGTTTATCCTCGATTAGTAGACAAGAATTTTGATTCATTTTTGGATTACTATTATCTACTAAAATATGATCCTGATGCTGATGGTGAGTGGAAATGCCTGATGGATGCCCTGTCGGTTTCGGAAACTTTCTTCTGGCGGGAATTTGACCAGGTTAGGGTGATGATTGATGTGTTGTTGCCATCATTAATAGACAAATATAAAGGTGGTTCTAAATCTGATGATTGGCCGATTTTTAGACCTATTCAAATTTGGTGTGCGGCTTGTTCGACTGGTGAGGAACCTATCTCAATTGCCATGGCTTTAGAAGAGGCTGGTTGGTTTGACAAAGTGCCTATTAATATCTACGGTACTGATGCTTCACCTCGGTCAATTAGTAAGGCTAAGGAGGGACTATATCGACAATATTCATTTCGGGCAACTCCTCCTAAAATTCAGGACAAATATTTTGACAAAGAAGGTAATAATTGGCGGATTAAACCGAGTATTCATAAGCGAATTACTTGGCAAGTTGCCAATATTACTTGCCCTCATGAAATGGCTAATTTTAGAAATATTAACTTTATTTTTTGTCGAAATGTTTTTATATATTTTTCCGATCAATCCATCCAGAAAACTGTCAAACTACTCTCGGAAAGAATGGCAGAATCTGGTTATTTATTTGTGAGTGCATCTGAGTCCCTGTTAAAGTTTGAAACTGATTTTAAATTGGTGGATATTAGGCAAGCATTTGCCTATCAAAAAAAACGTTAACTGACCTGATATAATATAAAATATAGAGCGACAGAGGAGCCATGAGATGAAAAATATTATTCGAGTTTTGATTGTAGATGATTCAGCATATGTCCGTAAGGTGATTAGACAAATGCTGTCTCGTAGTCCCTTTATTGAGGTCGTTGATGTCGCCCATGACGGTGCGGATGCTTTGGAAAAAATTGAAAAGCTGGGCGACCAGGTGGATGTCGTTACCTTGGATTTATTGATGCCTAAAATGGACGGTGTGGAGTTTATTAAACACCAAATGGCACGCCGTCCCCTACCAGTGATTGTGGTCAGTATTGCTAATGAAGGAGGCGAGAAATTTCTGGCGGCTTTGGATGCTGGGGCGGTGGATTTTGTCCATAAACCTACGGCCCTCGCTACGGAAAAAATGTTTGATATTAGTGATGAATTAATCGCGAAAGTGAAAACAGCCTCGACTGTCCCTATTCAATGTCTCACTAATATTCATGAATTTCCTTCATCAACACCATTACCTCGCCCTCCTATTAGTTCAGGAAAAATTGAATTGGTGGCGATCGGAATTTCTACAGGGGGCCCTCAAGCCTTGGCGTTCTTAATTCCTCAATTGCCGGAAAATTTGCCAGTTCCGGTGGTGGTGGTTTTGCATATGCCTGTGGGATACACTAATATGTACGCCCAACGCCTAGATCGTCTTTGTTCTCTTGATGTTAAAGAGGCTCAAGCTGGAGATGTGGTGCGCCCAGGTGAGGTGCTAATTGCTCAGGCTGGACACCATCTGAGTTTTAAACGCAATCATGATCAAAATGTAATTGTCCATTTGCACACTAAACCTTTTGATTTACCTCACCGTCCATCGGTGGATGTCATGTTTCAATCGGCGGCGGAGATCTATAAAGACCGGGTTTTGGGTGTGGTTATGACTGGAATGGGATCTGATGGTAAACAAGGTGCCGCTTGGATTAAGTCCCACGGTGGCTCGGTTTTTACGGAAGCTGAGGAAAGCTGTGTGGTCTATGGGATGCCTAGAACAGTTGTAGAAGCTGGTTTGAGCGATCGCAGTATTCCCCTTAATCAGATGGCTAAGGCGATCGTAGATGCTTTATAAATTTAAATGTTCTTTAGG
Organism: Arthrospira sp. PCC 8006; assembly: GCF_046480465.1. Classification (NCBI taxonomy): domain Bacteria; kingdom Bacillati; phylum Cyanobacteriota; class Cyanophyceae; order Oscillatoriales; family Microcoleaceae; genus Arthrospira; species Arthrospira sp. PCC 8006. Next base: position 2,143 of record NZ_PKGG01000027.1, on the reverse strand, counting down.
GTTTGGGAGTTCTCGTGATGCTGCTCACAGAAAAACAACAGAATGCGCTCATTGGATTTATCAATATGATATTATCCAGACGACCAGCAAGTTCCTTGTCAGCATTAATTCAATGTCCGGTGATTTTAGATGTTTCTAATGTTTGGCTGTATCCTCTGAGTAAATGTAAAACCGAATTTGCTGACTGCTTTGCTAATGAGGTGGCTAATGTCCGTCAAACGTTGTCTGGTTCCTTGTCGGGAGATGCCTTAATACTTCTTGACTATCCCGTGGCAGTAATGTTAACTAATTTACTCCGACAAAATTCGAGACAACCTATTGAACATCTGAATATTTCTGCCTGTGAAGTTTTGACAGAAGTTGGCAATATTTTACTGAGTAGTTTTCTCAGGATTTTAGGCAACTTAATGGGAAGTCCGATTACAGTTTCAGAGCAGTCTTTTTCCATTGATCCCTTGGAATCAATGCTTAATTCTCTGATTTTAGAACATCAAGAAATCCGCTACGTTTTAATTGTCAAAACTCAATTTATTCTCTGTGATAACTCCTTAGAAGCATACTTGTTTTTTGTATCTGGGGTTATGCCTCTATCTTGTATGATTCGAGGTATTGAATCAGTGAGCAATTTGGCAGTTTCTAAGGTATAGCCAATGTGGGGCATCTCTAATTATAACTCATCAGGAGAAAAGGCAGTAGAAAATCACCCAGATATCAAGGAAGTCAACCATCTTGATCAACAATTACATAATTACTTTCAAAATCAATTTTTAGTCGAACCCTCACTAACCAGGCTGTTAGTCAGTTTTCAGGCGAACAAAACTCAACCTATTTATCGTTGGTATAAGTATAAGGAAGCCTTTTCCGCATCTCTAGTTCAACTGTTATTTGCAAAATATGGATTGACTCAAGGCAAAATTTTAGACCCCTTTGCAGGTAGTGGTACTGCTTTATTTGCGGCTAGTGATATCGGCATTAATGCTGATGGTATTGAATTATTGCCTATTGGTCAAAATATAATTGATACGAGAAGGCTTTTAAATTCCGAATTTACAGGGGATGATATTAACAGGTTAAAAAACTGGGTCAACTTAAAATTATGGAAACAATTTGAACATCAACTAACTCTACCAGAGTTCAAAATTACCCAGGGTGCTTACTCCCGAGAAACTCAAACAGCAATTGAGAAATATCTAGCAGCTTGCGAACCGGAAAATCCTCAAATTAAAACCGTTTTACTATTGGCTTTGCTTTGTATTTTGGAATCGATAAGCTACACCAGAAAAGATGGTCAGTATCTACGTTGGGATTACCGTTCGGGTCGCGGTAGTGGCAAAAAGTCTTTTAACAAAGGCGAGATTTTAGAGTTTGATTATGCCATTACTCATAAAATTAATGAAATTATTCATGATTTAGAACCACCTACACAGCAAATTGAACTTTTCCCGACCCATAAACCTCAAGGTAAAATTAACCTATATAAAGGATCTTGTCTGGAAGTAATGCCATGTTTACCTAATGGTAGCTATGACGCTATGATCACATCTCCCCCCTATTGTAATCGATATGATTACACTCGCACCTATGCCTTAGAACTAGCTTTATTGGGAGTTTCTGAAAAAGAATTAACCCATCTTCGTCAGGAGATGTTAAGTTGTACAGTTGAAAATCGCCCTAAGGATTTGTTGGCTATTAATCAGAATTGGCAATTAGCTTTAAGTGTAGCTGAAAATCAAACTCTATTGCAAGGTATATTAAAATTTTTAGAAAACCAAAAATCACAGGGTAAATTAAATAATAATAGTATACCTAGAATGGTGAAAGGATACTTTTACGAAATGGCTTGTGTTATTCAAGAATGCTCCCGCCTACTTAAACCAGGAGGACTTTTATTTATGGTTAATGACAATGTGCGTTATGCCGGGATTAGTATTTCGGTAGATATGATTCTTTCTGATTTAGCTGAAAATTTGGGTTTTATTGTTGAAAATATACTGGTTTTACCAGGCAATAAAGGTAACAGTAGTCAGCAAATGGGAAATCATGGTCGTGAACCTTTAAGAAAGTGTGTTTATGTATGGAAAAAAACATCAATTAATCGGACTTATCTATGAATACTTATCTTAACCACCTGAAATCTAGTAAC
>NZ_PKGG01000662.1:0-268 GCF_046480465.1 Arthrospira sp. PCC 8006 | reverse complement strand
TTTGACCCTCCATGCTATCAGGCTAACCAAAAGTAAGACCAACTCCGYTCCGGTACTTGCAGCGATGATGATGGCCCAAACTCCCAGGTTACCGCTGTACACTGACCAGCCAAAGGCCGATCCGGCCATGATCAAGAAGGCGACGCCTAAACTTGCTCCCGAACTGATCCCCAATACAAAAGGTCCAGCCAGTTGATTGCGGGAAAAGGTCTGCATCGGAAGTCCACTGAGGGAAAGGGAAATTCCCGCTAATATAGCCGTGAATGCC
>NZ_PKGG01000600.1:0-372 GCF_046480465.1 Arthrospira sp. PCC 8006 | reverse complement strand
GCGCGCGGCGCGGAAAGCCTGAAACGCCTTATCGCCGAGCAGGGCCTGGACACCGTGCGCGCCTATATGGGTCATGTGCAGGACAATGCCGAGGAAGCCGTGCGCCGGGKGATCGGTGCGCTAGAAAGCGGCTCTGCCGTTATGGAGATGGAGGAGGGCGCGCGCATCTGCGTGGCCATCACGACGCGGCCTGGTGAAGGCACGGCGACCATCGATTTGTCCGGCACCTCGCCCCAGCTGATGAGCAATTTCAACGCGCCTAGCGCGGTCGCGCGCGCCGCCGTACTCTACGTGCTGCGTTGCCTGGTCGAGGACCAGATCCCGCTCAACGAAGGCTGCCTGAAACCGGTGGAGATCATCATCCCTGAAGGC